>JAMWCG010000079.1 GCA_023818555.1 Candidatus Omnitrophota bacterium | reverse complement strand
AAATCAGGTTCAGATTAATCCCAAAGCAGGACTTACCTTTGCTTCAGGCTTGCGTGCTTTCTTAAGGCAGGACCCCAATATCATTATGGTCGGTGAGATTCGTGACCGGGAAACCGCAGAGATTGCTGTGCATGCTGCCTTAACCGGACATTTAGTTCTTTCCACTTTACATACCAACGATGCTCCGGGTGCTTTAACCAGATTGGTGGATATGGGAGTGGAGCCATTTTTGGTCTCCTCTTCAGTGATTGGTGTGATTGCTCAGAGACTTGTGCGGATGGTTTGTCCGGAATGTAAAGAAGAATATAAACCCTCAATTTCTCTCTTAGAGCAATTGGGAATTAAGAAAAAGGATGATTTAAAATTCTACCGGGGTAAAGGCTGTCTTACCTGTCGGGAGACCGGATATTTGGGAAGAACCGGAATCTTTGAGTTAATGCTGATGAATGAAGAGATGGCGGAAATGGTAGTTGCCAAAGCCCCCAGCAAGGATATTCGTAAAGTTGCTATAAAACATGGTATGGAAACCTTGCGGGAAGATGGAATAAGAAAAGCCCTTGCGGGGATTACCACCTTAGAAGAGATTATCCGGGTAACCCAGGAAGAGGAGGTTGTAGCTCTCTAAGCCATAATCAGAAAGGATGCCTAAGTTTTATTATCGTGCCAGAGATGCTCAGGGGAATTTAGTGGAGGGAACCAAGGAAGCAGTTTCCGAGGACCAGTTAGTTAAAGGTTTAAGTGGTAGCGGTTTATTTGTCTTAGATATAGAGGAAAAGAGAGAAGTTTCTCTCCCTAAGGTTCCTCTACCTGCCCTTCCCTTAAATTTTCTCCAAAAAATAAAAGCCCGGGATATCATTGTTTTTACACGACAGCTTGCTACAATGCTCCATGCCGGGGTGGCTTTTATTGATGCTTTAAGCGTGATTGGAGAGCAGACAGAAAATCGCCGGTTGAAAGCGGTGATTAAAGAAGTCACCCAGGCGGTAAAAGAAGGAGCTTTATTTTCCAAGGCGATTTCTAAGTACCCCCATATTTTTAATCAACTCTATTTGAGTATGGTGGAAGTAGGAGAGGCAAGTGGTGCTCTGGAGGAGGTTTTAAACCGCATCGTCTCTATTATGGAACGCGATGAAGATACCCGGGCGAAAATAAAGTCCGCCCTTACCTATCCGGTGATTATTGTAATTATTGCGCTGGGGGTGGTAGGGTTTTTAACCACCTTTGTCTTCCCCAAGTTTATTGCTATTTTCCAGCAGACAGGAATTAATCTCCCTCTACCCACAAGACTCCTCTTTCTTTTCAGCAGTTTGGTCAAAAAACTCTGGTTTGTCTGGCTGGGAGCAATTTTTATTGCCTTATATTTACTTAAGCGCTACCGCAAGACTGAAATCGGTCGCTATACGACAGATAAGTTTATGCTTTCCCTTCCCCTAATAGGTAATCTTACCCGAAAGATTATTCTTGCCCGCTTTACCCGTACCTTAGCCACCCTTTATTCCAGCGGTGTTCCCATTTTAAAATCCTTAGAAATTGTAGAAAGGGGAATTCCCAATCTGGTTTTGATAAAGATTCTGCAGAAGATTAGAGATGATGTGCGGGAAGGAAAATCTTTAGCCAAACCGATGAGTCAGCATAAAGAATTTCCTCCCATGATGGTGCAGATGATTGCGGTGGGAGAAGAGACGGGGTCGATTGCGGACATGCTTAATGAGGTCTCCCGTTCCTATGAGACGGAAGTAGAATATGCTTTAAAAAATCTCACCACTGCTATTGAACCCCTCTTGATTGTCTTTATGGGAGTAATCGTCGGTTTCACTGCGCTCTCCCTTTTCCTACCGATGTTTGATATGATGAAGATGGTTAAATAAAATCCCGACTTTGTGGGGATAAGGGAAAGGAGTTTCAGAGATTTATAGAAAGAAAAGTTTTCATTATTCTGTAGATAATTTTAATCGTCTGGTGATTGAGGATAAAGAGAAAAGGTATCCCCTGGAGGGAGAATTTAAGATTGAAAAGAATGAACTCTGGTTTTTCCCTTATCCCCGTTCTCCTTTTATCCGCAAGTTTGGTCTCCCCAGGAGAATGCACTTTTCCGGTAACTGGAGATTGAATCCTGAACATAACCTTCTGCTTGTTCTCCGGAAGACAGATTATCAGTACGCGGGAGATGTTTTGGAGATCAAAGGAAAAATTTTCGCGGTTGAACCGGAGGAATTGTTTTTTCAGGCGCGCTTCAAATCAGGACCAGAAGGGGAAAGCATTGTCCTTCTCCGGCTGGGAGGGAGATGGCAGGCAGACAAATTTAATCGTTTAAATTTTTTAGTTACCCATAAAAAAGAAGAGGATATTTTGTTATTTTCATTGGGCTGGAGGGTTACCGAAAATCATCAGATTGTTTATACCTATACAAAGAAGGACCTTATTTCTGGAAGAAGAGAAAGAGAATATTTAGAATTTAAAGGTTTCTGGGAAATTGTAGATAAGCACCATCTGCGATATGTGGTTGATTTTGAAAAAAATTCGCTCTTTCAATTTAAAGGCTTCTGGGAAATTCCTGAAAAACAAGGTAAAAAAGGAGAAATCAAGTGCCGGATCGGCGTGGGGTTAAAGAAAGGGAAGCAGGAGAATATCTTTTTGCTTTCCGGAGAGTGGAAAGTGAAAAGAAAGAATATCCTCTCCTTCAGTATAGATTATGGAAAAGGAGATTTATGGGAGATAGTATTCAGAGCGGAGGCAAAATTAGATAAGGATAAAGGATTGGTCTTTCTCCTCCGGGATAGAAAAAATGCGCCTTTGGGTGTAGAGATAAAATTTGAAAAAAAATTCTTAAGCGCAAATAGAAAGTTTTTCCTGCAGTTATCCGCTTCGGAAAAAGAAAAACTTCTTGCCGGAGGGATGGTTTTTCGTTGGTAGAAAGGAGTTAAAGATGGTTTCAGCACGCATAAAAGAAGTCAGTCCTTCGCTTACCCTGGGGATTACCGCCCAGGTAAAGAAGATGGAGAATGAAGGAATAAGGGTGATTGGCTTTACAGCAGGAGAGCCTGACTTTGATACCCCCGAAAATATTAAAGAAAAAGCAAAAGAGTCTATTGATAAAGGTTTTACCAAATATACACCCTCCTCGGGAATAAGAGAACTGAAAGAGGCAATCTGTGAGAAATTTAAGAGAGATAATCACTTGGAGTATCGGCCGGAAGAGATAATTGTTTCCTGCGGAGCAAAACAGGCTATCTTTAATGCCCTTTTTACCCTCTGTGATGAAGGAGATGAAGTTATTCTTCCCTCTCCATACTGGTTGAGTTATCCGGAAATGATTAAGTTAGTGGGAGGGAAAGCGGTGATTATAAAGACCGGTTCGGAAAATAATTTCAAAATTACCCCTCAGGATTTAGAAAAGGCAATTACTAAAAGGACCTGCTTGCTCATTCTTAACTCTCCGGCCAATCCCACCGGGATGGTTTATCAAAAAGAAGAACTGGCGGAGATTGCGGAAATTTTAATTCAGCATAAGCTCTGGTGCATCTCCGATGAGATTTATGAAAAACTTATTTATGATGACCGAGAACATGTGAGTATTGCCTCCTTAGGAAAAGAGATTAAAGAGCGGACCTTGGTGGTGAATGGGGTTTCCAAGACCTATGCGATGACCGGATGGCGGATTGGTTATTGTGCTGGTCCAAAAGAGGTCATTCAAGCAATGAGCAATTTACAAGACCACACCACCTCCAATCCTACCTCCATTTCCCAGATGGCCGCGCTGGAAGCCCTTACCGGCAATCAGGAAACTCTCAAGAGAATGCGTGATGAGTTTAAAGAGAGGAGAGACTATATGGTGGAGGTAATAAATTCTCTTCCCTATTTGAAAACCTTAAAGCCACAAGGAGCGTTCTACTGCTGGGTGGATATCTCCGGAGCATTAGGGAAGATAATGGAGAATAAAAAGATAGAAAACTCCTTAGCCTTTACGGAAGCACTTTTGCAATCCGTATATGTGGCAGTGATTCCCGGTGAGCCATTCGGAGATGAAAAGCACATCCGACTTTCTTATGCTACCGGGAGGGAAAAGATTAAAGAGGGTTTAGCCAGGATAGAAAAATTCCTCCTGGGTTTAAGATTGACAAAATAAGCAAGATAGGATAGAATATCTTTTTGAAAGGAGGAGGATAAAAGTGGCACTCTTGGCCGAGAAGAAGAAAAAGATAATCACTGATTTTCGCTTGCATGAGAAAGACACAGGTTCCTGTGAAGTGCAAATTGCTTTACTTACTGAGCGGATCAATCTCCTCTCCGAGCATCTTAAATTGCATAAGAAAGACCACAGCTCACGGAGGGGGCTTTTGAAATTGGTAGGAAGAAGACGCAGGCTTTTAGATTATCTAAAAAAACACAGTCTTCCTCGTTATGAGAAGATTATTAAACTCTTAGACATTCGGAAGTAGGGAAATGAATATTTTTCGCTTAGAAGAAAAAATCAATGGTAATTCTTTAATTATTGAAACCGGGAAACTGGCTAAACAGGCTGATGGTGCAGTAACCGTGCAGTATGGGGAGACAGTGGTTCTGGTAACAGTAGTGATGGATAAGGAGGTTAAAGAAGGAGTAAATTTCCTCCCTCTCAGCGTGGAATATCAGGAAAAGACTTATGCCGCGGGTAAAATCCCCGGAGGTTTTTTTAAACGGGAAGGTAGACCTTCCGAAAAAGAAATCCTTACTGCGCGTTTAATTGACCGGCCCATCAGGCCACTTTTCCCTGAGGGACTCTACAACGAAATTCAGGTAGTGGCGATGGTTTTGTCCAGTGATATCCAGAACGATCCGGCTATTTTGGGAATCATTGGGGCATCCTCTGCCTTACATCTCTCGGATATCCCTTTCTTAGGACCGGTGGGAGCGGTGCGGGTAGGGCGTTTGAATAATGAATTTATTATCAATCCTACTTACGAACAACTGGAGAATTCGGAAATTGATTTAGTGGTGGCAGGGACTGAAGCAGGGATAGTAATGTTAGAAGGTTCTTCCCGGGAACTTTCCGAAGAGATGATTAAAGAAGCGATTGAATTTTCTCTCCCGGAAGTTAAAAAAATAATTGCTTTACAAGAGAGATTGAGAGAGATCTGTGGAAAAACCAAACAGAAAGTTCCTCTTGCCAAGATAG
>JAMWCG010000078.1 GCA_023818555.1 Candidatus Omnitrophota bacterium | reverse complement strand
AGAAATACTCCCGCCTTAAAAGCTGCGGGTGAAATCCATTCGGATATGGAAAAAGGATTTATAAAAGCAGAAGTAATAAACTACCAGGATTTCTTAAAAGCAGGTTCTTCTCTGGGAGAAGCAAAAAAAATGGGTCTTCTCCGTATGGAAGCAAAAGAATATCTTGTGCAGGATGGAGATATAATTGATTTTCGCTTTGCATTATAGTATAATTAAAAATGATAGAAATGGATTTAAGAGAAAAGAAAATTAAATTCTATAAAGGGATAATTTGGTTAATTTTTATAAATCTTTCCTGTAGCCCAAAAATTAGTGAGGATGAGATTAAGCGGATAGAAGAAATTGACCCCTCATTTAAATCAGCTTTAGCCAAAAAGAAAATGCTTGAGGCAGAGATAGGGGAATGGGAAAATAAACTTATCTTAGAAAGGAATGAACTGGAAGCAAAGATAAAAGTTTTACGAAATGAATTCAGGGAGAAAAAGAAAGAAATAGAGAGAAAAATCGCTGACTTAGCCCGGGAAATTGAGCCAGAAATAAATGTTCTCAGGGATAAGATAAACAGGTTAAAAGAAGAACTTTCTTCCCGGCAGAAGCGGTTTTGGAATATAGAAAATATGCTTAAGGATACAGAGAATTTAATGAAGAAGTCTCAGGAGACAAAAATCGCGCTTCAAGATATTAGCGAGTGGGAAAAACAGAAAGCAAAATTGGAGAAAGAGAAGCGGGAAGTAGGAGAAGAAATCCGTTCTCTTGAGGAGAAGATTAGGCTCTATGAACGGGAATGGCAAATGTTAAGAATAAGGAATTTCCTTAACTGGAGAAGTTATCCGGCTAATCCGGAGGAAGGATAGGGTGAGAAGTATGGCTAAGGTAATTGTGAAACCAGGGCAGTCTATAGAAGGAGCCATCAGGGCTTTTCGCAAGAAGTGCCAGGAAGAAAGGATTATTCAGAATTACAAGCGGGCTTCCCGTTATGAAAAACCCTCAGTAGCCCGCCGGCTCAAACAGAAAGAGAGACATATGCGTTCAAGATAGCTTTACATTTCCGCTAATTCTTTTGGTGGGTAGTACCGGTTTTCTGGGCAGGTAGAAAATGGCATCTTTAAAGGAGAGCAACTATTTTTAAATTAACGCACACGCAAAAAATACTTGACAGAAAAGAGAGAGAAAGGATATAATTTTTAAAAACCTTTTAAGCTCGTCCGGTGAGACGGGCAAAGGAGTTAAAGAATGGTCCTTAAAAAGAAAAACTTGGAACCTGTTGGTGAAAGCCAACAGGTTATTTTTTATCTTGGAGTTTAAAATGGCTTTTCGAGAAAAAGCAAGGATTTTAGACGAAGAGGGAATGCGCAGGGTCTTATTGAGAATTACCCATGAGATTTTGGAGAAAAATAAAACTATCTCTGATTTAGCAGTTATAGGCATTCGCACGCGGGGGGCTTATTTAGCCGAGAGGATTATTGGGTTAATTGAAGAGATTGACAAATTTAAAGTTCCCTTGGGGATTCTGGATATTAATCTTTATCGGGACGACTTAACATTACTTTCTGCTCAACCCATTATTCATAAGACAGAGATAGATTTTGATATTACCGATAAAAAGATAATTCTGGTAGATGATGTTTTATTTACAGGGAGAACAATTAGATGTGCTTTAGATGCTTTGATTGATTTTGGTAGACCAAAGCTAATCCAACTGGCAGTTTTAATTGACCGTGGACACAGAGAGCTTCCTATCCGTGCAGATTATGTAGGGAAAAATGTGCCTACTTCTTTAAAAGAAAATATCAATGTAAAACTTAAGGAAGTAGATGGGATAGATGAGGTAGTTATTGAAGAAAGGATAAATGGTTAATTGGACAGGCAAAGACCTCTTGGGACTTGAGGATTTATCTAAAGAAGAGATTGAATTAATCTTAGAGAGAGCAGATTCTTTCAAAGAGATTTCTCTCAGGCCGATAAAAAAGGTTCCTACCCTAAGAGGGAAGACCGTAGTTCTGTTTTTCTTTGAGCCTTCTACGAGAACGCGCACCTCCTTTGAACTTGCTGCCAAGAGGCTTTCTGCAGATACAGTGAGTATCTCTGCCAATACCTCAAGCATGGTGAAAGGAGAAACCTTAAAGGACACAGTCAAAAATATTGAGGCAATGAAGGTAGATATAATTGTGATGCGCCATTCTGCATCAGGGGCTCCGCATCTTTTAGCGAAAACGGTAGAGGCTTCAGTAATTAATGCCGGAGATGGCTGTCATGAGCATCCCACACAAGCCCTCTTAGATATGTTTACGATTAAAGAGAAAAAAGGGAAAATCTCCGGGCTTAAGATAAGTATCATCGGAGATATTGCACATTCCAGGGTAGCGCGTTCTAATATCTGGGGCTTGACGAAGTTGGGAGCGGAGGTAACTGTTTGTGGTCCTCCTACTTTAATTCCCCAAGGAATTGAAAAGTTTCCTGTAAAGGTTACCTATGATATAAAGGAAGCCATAAAGGATGCAGATGTTTTAAATATCTTAAGAATCCAACTTGAGCGTCAGAAGTCAAATCTCTTCCCTTCTTTAAGAGAGTATGCGCTAAATTTTGGAATAGATTTAGAGAAATTAAAATTTGCAAAACCTGATGTTTTGATAATGCATCCTGGGCCAATAAACCGAGGAGTGGAAATTTCTCCAGAAGTGGCAGATGGACCGTATTCAGTAATTCTGGAACAGGTAACCAATGGGATTGCGGTGAGAATGGCAGTATTATATTTAGTCTCGCAGAAGAGCAAATAGTTGATGATTGAGAGGAGGAAAATGGTTTTAATTAAAGGGGGTTATCTTGTTGATCCGGGGAATAAACGCGAGGGGGTTTTTGATATCCTCATTGCAGATGGAAAAGTTATTAAGATTGAAAAAGAAATAAATCAGGATGCAGAGAGATTGATCAATGCCCAAGGGAAGTTTATTTTACCAGGACTTATAGATATGCATTGTCATTTAAGAGAACCAGGGAGAGAGGATGAGGAAACTCTTCTCAGTGGTTCTTGGGCGGGGATAAGAGGAGGTTTTACTACTTTATGCTGTATGCCTAATACTCAACCTCCTATTGATAATCAGGGAGTGGTGGAGTATATTTATAATGAAAATAGGAAAATTGGTTTGATTGATATTTTTCCCATCGGAGCGATTACCAAAAATCGGGAAGGAAAAGAATTGACGGAAATCGGAGAGTTGAAGAGAGCAGGGGTAGTGGCAATCTCTGATGATGGGAATTGTGTAATGGATAGCGAAGTTATGCGGAGAGCAATGGAATACAGCAAAATGTTTGATTTGTTGGTAATTTCCCATTGTGAAGACATTAATCTTTCTTGTGGAGGTTTAATGAATGAGGGATATATCTCCAGTATTTTGGGTTTAAAAGGTATTCCTCGTCAAGCAGAGACAATTATGGTGGCAAGGGATTTAGAATTGGCGCGCCTTACACAAGCAAGACTGCACATCGCCCATGTATCTACAAAAGAAGCTGTAGAATTGATTCGTCAGGCAAAGAAAGAAGGGATAAAAGTTACCTCTGAGACCTGCCCTCATTATTTCTCACTTAATGAGGAGACTATCTTAGGGTATAATACAAACTGCAAGGTAAATCCTCCCTTGAGGACCCAAGAGGATATAGAGGCAATTAAGGAAGGCTTAAGAGATGGAACGATTGATGTGATTGCTACAGACCACGCTCCCCACACAGATTTTGAAAAGGATACTGAGTTTGAGCAGGCAAGTTTTGGGATAATTGGTTTAGAAACCGCCTTGGGAATCACGCTTAAGGAATTGGTGGAAACAAAAATAATCACTCTTTCCCAATTGGTAGAAAGGATGGTTCTTTATCCAGCGAAAATTGTGGGAATGGAAAAAGGGACTATTGACATCGGAGAACCTGCGGAATTTATTATTCTTGATTTACATAAATCTTGGAAAGTGGAAAAAGAAAAGATAGTTTCTAAATCAAAGAATACTCCCTTTTTAAATTGGACTTTACCAGGAGTAATTGAATATGTTTTTGCCAAAGGGAAAATGGTCTTAGGAAATACAAATTAAAAGAAAGGAGAAAAATGAAAAAGATTTTTTTGATGTTAGTTATTTTCTCTTTATTCTCTGCTTCTTCTTATGGAGAGAAGGCAGAAGAAATTTTAAAAATAATTCAGGAAAAAGTTAAAACTGTAAATAGCTACAAAGCGGATTTCAGTCTCAAAGTAGATAGTCCTACCGGGGAGATGCTTATGCAGGGGAATATTCTTTTTAAGCGTGAGGACAAATTGAAGATGGAAATAAGTATGCCCAATATTCCTACCGCAACCCAATTAACTATTTCCAATGGGGAAATTATGTGGCAGTATCTCCCTTTTTTAAAAGCTGCCTCAAAAGTGGATTTGTCAACTCTAAAGAAGGAGTTTGGAGAATCCTATTTTGCTTATGCTAAAGAAGATATTTCCCAACCCCTTAAAGAGGTTAAGGAAGAATCATTAAGGTATTCAGGAAAAGAAAAAATAGGAATGGAGGAATGTTTTGTTTTGGAAGCAGAACCGAAGGATAATTCTCGCCAAGAAATCTCTTTTAGCCGAGTTAAGGTCTGGATAGATATAAATTCAGGTTTGGAAAAAAGGGTGGTTTTTTATAATTCTGAAGGGAAAGAGGTATTAAGCCGGACTTATGAAAATATTTCAGTCAATATTCCCATAGAAGATAAGGAATTTGAGTTCTCTCCTCCTGAAGGAACAGAGATAATGGATATGACTGAGGAGACAAAGGGATATATTGAAAAAGAGATAAATGTTTTTCCTTCCCCTTCTCCAGAAACATCGCCCAAGTTATGAAGTTTTTAGTAACGCAGGAATTGGGTAGATTGTGTAAGTGGTTAAGAATTTTGGGTGGGGATGCTTCTTATATAAAGAGCAATAATCGCAGTGAGATAATTTTTACTGCGCTAAAAGAGTCAAGAATAATTGTTACCCGTGATAGAAGAATTGGAGAACATCACGGATTAAAAATGGTGCTTATAAAAAGCGATTTTTTAAAAGAGCAATTAAAACAAATAATAGAAGAATTGAAGATAGAAATAAAGCCTGAAGAGATGTTTATGCGCTGCACAATCTGTAATGAGTTGCTCAGAAAGATAGAAAAGTTAGAGGTTAGAGATTTGGTACCTGAATATGTATTTA
>JAMWCG010000077.1 GCA_023818555.1 Candidatus Omnitrophota bacterium | reverse complement strand
TAACCTTGCCTCCACTAATAAACCAGCATAGGGATTATTGGGATTACTAGTAGGTCCAAAATTTGCCCGTTTGCCAGCAATGCGAAGTTCACCCCAGTTGTTCAGCCAGGTTTTTACCACTAAACTACCATATCTTGGGTTTTTGAGATATTCATCTATCTTATCCCCATCTATACCGCCATAGTAAGAGCTAATCAGCTCCTTAGTCTCTGCTTTATAAATAAGGGAAAACTCCTGATGCCCTGCTACCTTCTCACCATATCTATCAACTATCACTTTCCCATCTTTATCTCTGGCAAAATCAGCCCGACTTCCGTCTTTATTTAAAAACCATAAATCCGTGACTGCTCCCCCTGGCTCTAAACTCTTCACTAATCTTGCCTCCACTAATAAACCAGCATAGGGATTATCGGGATTATTAGTGTCTCCAAACCCTGCCCGTTGGCCAGCAATCTTAAGAGAACCCGAGTTGTTCAGCCAGGTTTTTACCACTAAACTACTGTATTGCTTGAAGCATTCCTCCAAAAAATCATTATTGAGTCTTCTTGCCTTCTCTCCTTCCGGAACATTAATTTCCCAGCCGTTATCATTAAAACGCGCTATCTCTTTGCCCTCTGGCGTATAAAAAACAACACGGGCTCCTCCCAAAATATCCAAACTGCGTATCCTTCTTGCCAAAGTAACATCCTGGAAAACTAACAGTTGTGCTACAACCCCACAAACCAATCCCCAGGTGCTTAGTTTAAAATTGCTTCTCATCTCATTATTTAACCTTATTTATGCTATTTTATTGCCTTTGTGGTTTATTAAATTATCTTCAATATAGCACCTTCAAATTCCTGAAATAACCGGGAACAAAAAACATTTTCTTTTTTTATCATTACCAGACTCTTAAATATCAGCCCTTAGTCTTAGTTACTTCTCTATAAAAGATATA
Organism: Candidatus Omnitrophota bacterium; assembly: GCA_023818555.1. Lineage (GTDB taxonomy): Bacteria > Omnitrophota > Gorgyraeia > DTHP01 > DTHP01 > DTHP01. Next base: position 4,309 of record JAMWCG010000077.1, on the reverse strand, counting down.
ACCGATATTTTACAACTTGTCAAGGAAGAGAGAATTGGTGCATAGAGTAAGGATGGATTTTAAACAGATTTGAAGATGAGTTCTGATTTTCTCTTATCTAAATCCACTGCGATTCTATCTCCTTCTTTAAATTCACCATTGAGAATTTTTAAAGCCAGAGTATCCTGAATTCTTTTCTGAATTATCCTTTTTAATGGCCTTGCTCCAAAATCAGGAGAAAATCCTTCTTTTGCCAAAAATTCTTTTACCTCATCACTTACTTTTAAAACTATGTTTTTTTCTCCCAAACGCTTATTCAAATAACCTAATTGAATTTCTACAATCTTTCTTATATCCTCGGAAGTTAATTTATTAAAGATAATTATTTCATCAATACGATTGAGAAACTCAGGCCGAAAATACCGACGCAGTTCTTCATTAATTAATACTTTTAGTCTTTCTTTATCTTCTATCTCCTGAAAGTATTGACTGCCGATATTGGAAGTCATAATAATCACTGTATTTTTAAAATTCACTGTCCTTCCCTGACCATCGGTAAGTCGTCCTTCATCTAATACCTGAAGGAGAATATTAAATACCTCTCTATGGGCTTTCTCTATTTCATCAAACAAAACTACCTGATAAGGTCTTCTTCTTACTGCCTCCGTAAGTTGGCCTCCCTCTTCATAACCCACATAACCCGGAGGTGCACCAATCAAACGGCTTACCGTGTGTTTCTCCATATATTCTGACATATCTATGCGTAAAAGGGCATTCTCATCATCAAAGAGAAACCAAGCCAGGCTTCTGGCTAATTCTGTCTTTCCCACGCCTGTGGGTCCTAAGAATAAAAATGAACCGATGGGACGGTTCGGGTCAGCCAAACCAGAACGCGCTCTTCTCACCGCATTAGCCACTAAAGAGATTGCCTCATCTTGACCCACCAGACGCGTCTTAATCCTTTCCTCCATACGCACCAATTTTTCGCTTTCTCCCTCCATTAACTTAGATAAAGGAATTCCCGTCCATTTAGAAACCACTTCTGCGATATCTTCCTCATCAACTTCCTCCTTAAGCATCTTCCTCTCCTTCTGTAATTTTAAGAGTTCCTCATTTAAAGCTTTTAATCTTTTATCTAACTCAATTAATCTTCCGTAGCGAATCTCTGCTACTTTATCTAAATTTCCCTGTCTTTCATACTTCTGCTCTTCTAAGCGCGCTTCTTCTATCTCTTCCTTTACTCTGCGAATTTCTAAGATAAGTCCCTTTTCCTTCTCCCAATGCTTTTTCATCTCCTCGGTTTCTTTTCTCAATGCCTTAAGCTCCTCTTCTATCTTCTCCAATTTTTCTTTTGCCTCAGGCTCTTTTTCTTTCTTTAAAGCCTGACGCTCTATCTCCAACTGAATTATTTTCCTCTCCTTTTCATCTATCTCTGTAGGTAAACTATCTATCTCTATGCGCAGTTTAGAGGCTGCTTCATCAATCAAATCAATCGCCTTATCGGGGAGAAATCTCTCTGTAATATAGCGGTCAGACAAAACCGCTGCGGAAACCAAAGCGGAATCTTTAATCCTCACTCCATGATGGAGTTCATAGCGTTCTTTCAAACCTCTTAAGATAGCAATGGTCTCTTCTACTGTAGGTTGTCCAATAAAGATGGGTTGAAAACGCCTTTCTAAGGCAGGGTCTTTCTCAACATACTTACGATACTCATCTAAAGTGGTTGCTCCGATACAGCGTAATTCTCCTCTTGCCAGGGCAGGTTTGAGCATATTAGAGGCATCCACTGCTCCCTCCGCCTGACCTGCTCCCACAATGGTATGTAATTCATCAATGAAAAGAATAATCTTACCTTCTTTCGCCCGGATCTCTTTTAAAACTGCTTTCATCCTTTCTTCAAATTCTCCCCTGAATTTAGTTCCCGCAACCAAAGAGCCAATATCCAGGGCAATCACTTCTTTTTCCTTAAGACTCTCCGGGACATCTCCTTGGGCAATTCTTTGAGCAAGCCCTTCCGCAATGGCGGTTTTCCCTACCCCTGGTTCACCAATTAGCACAGGGTTGTTCTTTGTTCTCCTGGAAAGCACCTGAATCACCCTTCTTATTTCCTCATCCCGACCAATCACCGGGTCAAGTTTACCCAATTTTGCCAATTCGGTGAGATTGCGTCCATATTTCTCCAGTGCCTGATATTTTTCTTCAGGGCTGGGGTCGGTTATCCGCTGAGCGCCACGCAATTCTGCCAATACCTTCAGGATTTTTTCTCTATCTATCCCTAAGCTCTGAGATATTCTTTCCTTTATTTCTTTATCTTCTATAATTGCTAATAAAAGATGTTCTGTGCTCACATAATCGTCTTTAAAATTCCTTGCCTCCTTTAGGGCATCACTTAATACCTTATTCAGGCGGGGAGAAATATATAACGAAAAAATATCAGTTTCTACCTGCGGTCTTTTTTCCAATTCGTTTTTTATTTTATCTTTAAGTAGAGTAATATCTATCTCTAATTTATCCCATAAAGAGAGAATGAATTCTTGCTCCAAAAGGGACAAAAACAGATGCTCCACATCTACCTGCTGGTGATGCATCTCCTGAGCGAGTTGTGTGGCTTTCTCAATTGTCTCTTGGGCTTTGAGAGTAAATTTATCCAGACGCATCTTTCCTCCTTATCTGACTAATCAATTTTTAGGTTTAAAGGGGAAGGGGAGATTTTTATTTTATCATTACTGTATCTCTACTTTTATCTCTTTTGCTTTTGCCTCCTCTGTCTTCGGAAGGGAAATTTCTAAGACTCCTTCCTTATAGGAGGCTTTTATCTTAGAGGTATCTACATAGGAGGGAAGATTTATGGAACGCTGAAATGTTCCATAAAACCTCTCTATCCTATGCAGATGTTTATCCTTCACCTCCTCTTCTTTCTTCTTCTCACCACTTATCGTAAGCACATCTCCGTGAATAGAAACATTGATTTCGTTCTTTTTCATCCCCGGGAGGTCTGCTTTCACTACCACTGCGTCTTTGGTCTCATAGATGTCCAGAGGGACTGACCAGACCTTCTCCTTCGGGGAATGCTTCCCGAAATGCCAGCGTAAAAGGGGAAAATCAAAGAACCTGCTCATCTCTTCTTCAAGTTCTGCAAACTCTCTCACGGGGTCCCAATCTTCTTTAGGTCTCCATTTAATCAGTGACATAGCTATCACCTCCTTTCTTTAAACCCTTCCCCTTTAAACCAGATTTTTCTCTCCATTTCTAAGATAAACTTTATTCCCTTTATATTTATTCCTTTCTCTTCCATCAGATAACGGATATAGACCAGTTTTTCTAAATCTTTAAGGCAGTAAAGCCGTGTTTTCCCTTTAGTTTTTTTGGGAGAAACGACCCCTTCCCGGTCTAAAATTCTCAGAGTCCATTCAGGCAAATTTACCAATCTGCTTACCACACTGATTACAAACACTGGCTCACCCAACGGTATTTTGAAAACCATCCTTTTCATCACCATAATACTTATAGCATAATTTAACAATTTTGTCAAGAAAAATTTTAAAAAATTTTTAGATTTTCTAATTTTTTTTGTTATAATTTTTGCTATTTATTCGTCTCAAGGATGGTATATGCAATGCCCTCTAAATGGTTAGCTCTCAAAAGTGGGATGGAGATGATAATAACTACCTTAGACAAGTTTTGACCATAATTCCTTAAATCTATCTATCGGTAAGCCTACCACATTATAGAAATCTCCTCTAATTTCTTTAACCAATTTCTTAGCTTCTCCTTCAATATCAATTCCTCCTGCACGGTCTAAGCTCAGATTGCGTGATAGATATTTATCAATCTCCTCATCACTCAATTTATGGAAAATTATTTTGGTTTTATCGTAAGCGGTATAACACTTTTTTCTTTCAATATCAATTATAGCCAGACCGGTATATACCCAGTGTGGATATTGAGAAAATAAGCGCAGAAATTTTTTTGCCTCTCTATAGTTTCTCGGTTTCCCAATGAGTCTTTTTTTTACCAAAACTACGGTATCTGCACCAATCACTATTCCCCTTTTAAATCTTTTTGCCACTTCCCTTGCTTTTCTTAAGGCATTCCTTTTAACCAATTTAGCACAACCTTGCTTTATTTGTCTTTCCTCTTTTATTTTTACAGGATAAATGATAAATTTTAAGCCTAACTCCTTCAGGAGTTTTGCTCTACGCGGGGAAGCAGAGGCCAAAATAATTTTTCCTTTTATCTTTAACATCCCATTCTTAAAGAATTCGCTGCACTTTCTCCTGCTATATAACCCGTGGAAAAAGCTCCCTGCAAATTATATCCTCCCGTCTTG
>JAMWCG010000076.1 GCA_023818555.1 Candidatus Omnitrophota bacterium | reverse complement strand
ACGTTACCATCTAATGTAAGCACTGACGCAACGGAGGCTACAGCGAAGTCTATCGACTTTCTAAGCCTAAACTTTACCCAAGCTTGTTTTGAGCCTTCAGGCGGCGCGGGCACTTGTATTTCTGTCAAAATTTCGTCAGAATTTAGAATGTGATAATTGTTTTGGTGAAGCAGTTTACCCTTATTTAAGGAAGTTCAAAAAGTTATGGAGTATAAATCGTTAGATAACTTTCGGGAGGGGATTTATATCAATTTCTTAAAAGAAGGTTATGCGGTCTGGGTGGAAACTTCAGGCAAAAGTATGGAGCCAGTAATTAGAGAAGGAGATTTTGTGAAGATTGTACCGCTAAAAGGAGAGGAAATAAAGAGGGGAGAGATAGTTGCTTTTTTGAGAAATGAAAAAATGCTTATTGCCCATCGCCTGATTAAGAAAGAAAAAGATAATTTATTTACCTGCGGAGATAGTTTTATTTTTGCCCAAGACCCTCCCTTAAAGAAAGAAGAAGTTTTGGGTAAAGTGGTGGCGGTAAGAAGAAATAATAAAAAGAAAGACCTGGAGAAAGGTTTCTGGTATTTATATGGAAGAGTTATCACTTATTTAAGAATCTATGGTTTTCCTTTATTGATTATTCTTCTTTCTCTTTATAAAATTTTTACCCAGCCGAGGATTTCTTTTATAAAAGCAGTAAAAAGAATACGTCTAATACTGCACCAGAGCACCAGTCACCAGTATTAAGATGAAGAGAGCAATGGATATTCTGGGAGCAATCGGGGGAATTTTATTTTTTTCTCCCTTAATTTTATTTTTAAGTTTAGTAGTGAAACTTACTTCTAAGGGAGCGGGGATAATAAAGTTACCGCGTGTGGGGAAAAACGGTAGGATTTTTAATCTATATAAGATACGCTCTCTGAAAAATAATGGAGAAGTTACAGACATAGGAAAATTTTTGCGTAGGACCTTCTTAGATGAATTGCCACAATTTATCAATGTCTTAAAAGGAGAGATGAGTTTAGTGGGACCACGTCCGGAGATTCCTTCTATTGTAGAAAAATACAATGATATGCAGCGAGAAAGATTAAGCATTAAACCGGGGTTAACCGGTTTATGGCAAATCTCTCCTTATAGAGACAGACCGATTCTTGAACACTTAGAGTATGATTTTTTCTATATGAAAAATCAATCTCTTGGGTTAGATTGTGAGATAATCTTGAAGACGATAAGATTTTGTTTGACTCGGATGATAAGGAAACAAAAGTTACGGGATGGAACTTAAGTTTACATATATAAGCATCTGAAATAAAATAATTTATAAATTTAATAAGTTTAGGAAAACAAAATTTACAATTTTATCGGCTTTCTTTTTTCTCAAAATAAACTTAGAAGCAACTAATTTTGTTATAATTTATTGCTTGCCAGATACTAAAGAAAATGCAAATCTTTTTTAGAATTTAGGTAAGGAATTTGCTTATAATAAATTTGGAGACCGATAAAGGCAAACCTTCCCGAATGTGTTTCTTGTAGAAGAAACCTATCGGGATCCCGAAACGGAGCTGAGAAAAAGGGGCTCTATTCGGGACGAGAAATCGGGGGGCATCCCGCATGTAGGTTCTCAAAGAAGTTCTACAGCGGGATCCCGAAGAACAGCAGAAGCAAGTGGCTGTATTCGGGGCAAAGCCACAGACCTAAGGGGCTGATAAAGGAGGTGAGGAAAGATAAAGAGCCCTATGGTGGCTGGGTTGCCGAAGAACCTGAAAAAGAAACTTTATCGGTCTCTCAAAATACATAAACCTCGCTTAATTATTTTTCTTTCTAAATTCCATCATTTTTGATAAAATATAAACAAATGCCTTCCCAAGGAGAATTGATTTTATATCTCTATCTACTTTTATTACTAAGTCTCATCATTTTATTGCTCATTCTCCAGCAAAGTCATCTGCGAAAAAAAGAAACTTTTTCTTCAGGGAAAGCCATAGCAGTCTGGAGCGGTAAAGAGCGGCGTCGTTTTAGACGGTTCAAAATAGATTTCTCTATAAAATATGAGGTCTCAGATAAACTTAAAACTCACCAGGAAGCTCCTACGCGGGATATTTCTCAGGGAGGCTTGGGGCTAATTCTTTATGAAAAATTAAAACCAGGAACTCCTCTAAGAATCTGGATAGATTTGCCGCAAAATAAAGGAAAATTATTTGTCTTAGGAAATGTCGCCTGGGAGAAAGAGGTTACCCGGGAGGGTGATGAGAGGCGTATTTTTTATGTGGGAGTATGCTTCACGGCAGTGGACCACCTGACACAAATAAATCTCTTTAATTTCATCTCTTCTCTGGAGGAAGTAGAGGATGAAAGAAAAGTTTGTGGAAAAGCGTAAAACTAAGCGTTTTCGCACGCGTTTTATCTGCCGGTATTTAATTGCCGGAGAAAAAGAGTTAAAGGTCGCTCCGGTAGAAAATATCAGTGCGGGTGGAATGTTGTTAGAGTTGGATAAACCATTACCATTGGAAACACCCTTAAATCTACAATTGGATTTTCCTCCTGCTTGTAAAACCATCTTGTGTAAAGGTAAGGTATTGAGGGTGGAGGAGAAATTGCCGTTAGTAAAATATAGTGTAGGGATTGGTTTTACGGAAATAAATAAAGCCGACCAGGAAATAATCAATAGCTATATTGAACGGATGGATATAAATAAGGTTTTGCGTAGAGCGGTGGAATTACAGGCAAGTGATATTCACCTTACCGCTGGGCTTCCTCCCATAGTGCGTATCTACGGGGAGTTAAAAACTTTAGGTAATACTGCTTATACCCGGGAGGATTTAAGGCAGGTGATTTTCGGCCTGCTCAATGACCATCAGATAATTGAATTTGAGAAGAATTTAGAACTTGACTGCTCTTATACGCTCGCTGAGGAAGGAGCCAGGTTTCGGGTAAATATTCATAAACAACAGGGAAATATTGAAGCGGCTTTTAGAATAATTCCCCCAAAAATTCCTACCTTAGAAGAACTTGGGCTTCCTGAGGTAGTAAAAGAACTGGCTTTAAAGAAGAGTGGTTTTATTATTGTGACTGGACCTGCCGGGAGTGGAAAGTCTACTACCTTAGCAGCGATGCTGGAACTCATTAATCAGACCAGGGGTGAAGTGATAGTTACCCTGGAAGACCCCATTGAATTTATCTTTACTCCCCAAAAAAGTATTATTAAGCAGAGAGAAATTGGCATAGATACGCTTTCTTTTCATAATGCCTTAAAACATATTTTACGCCAGGACCCGGATGTTATCTTAATTGGTGAGATGCGTGATGGGGAGTCGGTAGCTACCGCACTTACTGCGGCTGAGACTGGGCATCTGGTTTTTACCACTTTACATACTGCAGACACCATCCAAGCCATAAACCGGATTATTGATATGTTTCCCGCTAATCAACAGGCACAGATAAGATTACAATTAGCGGAATGTCTTGTGGGAGTAATTGGACAGTTACTTTTTCCCCGTAAAGATGGAAAAGGGTTAGTGCTGGCTACTGAGGTTTTAGTGGTAACCTCAGCAGTTTCTGCTTTAATCCGCCAGGCACAGACCACCCAGATTTATACCTTAATTCAAACCGGAAGAGAATTGGGGATGCGCACAATGGATATGTCACTCTTGGAATTATATCGCAAAGGTTTGGTAGATTATCATACTATTTTACCTTTTGCCAAAGACCCCAGCCTTTTTAAACTATGAGGCGCTTTAGTTTTATGCTCACTATATTTTTGCTTATCTTTTTCTCCGGAGGATGTTCCCGCATCCGGCTGGAGAATGTGAAGCAGTCCAAACCCGGCCAGGCTTCCGGGGAGATTGTGATTAAACCTTCTCAGGAGTAAACTTTACCTTAATCAAGAAACCAAAAATTTAATTCCCCTATAACTTCCTATAATATATCTTATGTTAACTTTATTATATTTAATATTTCTTATTTAAGTTATTTAATTTCAATGTATTATACAAATTATTGATTTAATTGTGGATAAACGGTGGATGGATAACAAGCTGGGTTAGGAAAAGCAGGGCCATCTACTCCAGTTTTGTGCCATCTTTTGGGCAAAAACGATAACTCCGGGGATAGGTTTTTCCACATTTCGGACAAACTTTGTATAAGCCAGAGCCAGTATAATGGGTTTGAGGCTCTGAAGTAGTTTGATAACCACCTGGACTGGGTTGGGAGGTAATTAGCGGAGTTGATGATATGACTAAAGAGCTATTTTCTTGAGCAACTTCAGGTGCTTGAGTTAACTTCTTTAACTTGGCAATCTCCTCCTCTGCCCTTTCTATCCTTTGCTCTAAGTATGGATGGGAACGCAAGAAAAGAGGTGTGGCAATGGCTTTGTCTTTCTTTAATTCCTGCAGTTTTTTTAATAAACTTATCATTGCTTCCGGGGCATAACCAGCCTTATAAGCATACTTTATACCCAATTTGTCTGCCAAAAGTTCATCTTCCCGGCTATAACCTAAGGCAATAATGTTAAAAGCAATATTCAGTGCCTTTTCTATTTCCTTTGCTCCTCCTTTTCCCAGAGCAAGACTGACTAAAAGCTCATAACCTAATTGTGCCTGAATCTTTTTGACAATATGTCTTGCTGCAATGTGCCCTACTTCGTGACCTAAAACACAGGCAAGCTCTTCATCATTAACCTTTTCTAAAAGTCCGGTATGCACATAAACATAGCCTCCCGGAGTGCAAAAAGCATTTACTTCTTCATCTTTAATGATTTTAAAAATATATTTTAAATCCTGGCGGTCAGAAACTTCCGCAATCTTTCTTCCGATAAGATTTATCCGCTCATTTTCTTCACTTCCGCGTAATATTGTATAACTCTGAGAAATCTGAAAATCTATCTGCCTGCCTAAAAGAACCTCCGTGGTGGTGTCAATTAAAATAAATTCTTTTTGCTGGGTGGCTGGGTTGTAAACTGTCGCACAACCACACAAACCAGTAGCCAGTAGCCAGTAACCAGTAACCAGTTTAATTTTTAATTTTTGCATTTGAATTTTTTAACCCGGGGGCCAGGAGAATTTTCTTCCTCCTAAAAGATGCAGATGGAGATGAAAGACTGCCTGTCCAGCATCCTTATTACAATTAAATACCAGACGGTATCCCGAATCGGAAATATTTTTCTCTTTGGCTAATTTCTGGGCTACCCGTACCAGTTTCCCAATCAACTCTGTATCTTCTTCAGAAATATCTGAGATTTTTTCAATATGCTTTTTAGGAATAATTATGATATGTATGG
>JAMWCG010000075.1 GCA_023818555.1 Candidatus Omnitrophota bacterium | reverse complement strand
AAGCAATGATTTTGAAACCCGGGGGTGGTTTTGTAATTCTGTCTCCATGACTCATCCAGACAATCTCTCCTTTAGAAAGCCCTTTAAATAAACTATCCCTTGAGATTATCTTGAGCACTGTCCTTCCATATTCCCTCTCTTCCGCCTGGCTAACTTTCCCTCCCAGGAAATATGCCATAAGTTGAGCCCCATAACAAATACCCAAAACAGGAATATTCAGATAGAAAATTTCTGGGTCGGGTTTAGGACTTTTCTGAAAAGTTACTGTTGCTGGACCGCCCGAAAGAATTATCCCCGAAGGATTTTTCTCTAAGAGTTCCCTTGCCTTTATATTATAAGGAACTATCTCGGAATAAACCCCGCATTCCCTTATTCTACGAGCAATAAGGTGTGTATATTGGGAACCAAAGTCTAAAATAGAAATCCAGTCTCTTTTCATCAACAGGGAAAAGTTAATAAGCAAGCGGTGGTAAAATAGATAAACAAAATCCTGGGCCGCCCGAGTCTCGATCTCGGCACTCCAGGCTTAAAAAGCCTGTGCTCTACCGGCTGAGCTAGCGGCCCCAAAAATAGATTCTTAAATTTCCAAAATCTCTTTCTCTTTTGCCTTCACTATTTCATCAATCTGTTTTATATACTTTTCCGTGAGTTTCTGCACTTCTTCCTGATTTCGGAAGGAATCATCTTCACTGATTAATTTATCTTTTTCCATCTTCTTGATTTGTTCATTGGCATCGTGGCGGATAGAACGGACGGCAATCTTTCCTCCCTCAGCCATCTTCTTTACCACTTTCAGGAGCTCTTCTCTTCTTTCCTTACTCAAGGGAGGAATAGGGAGCTTAAGCACCTTCCCATCATTTACAGGATTGAGTCCCAAATTTGCTTTGAGAATTTCTTTTTCTACTTCCGGAAGAAGAGATGGGTCCCAGGTCTGGACAATAAGCAATTTTGGTTCCGGTACAGAAATGGTCGCCAGCTGTCGCAAAGGAGTCGGTGTCCCATAATAGTTTATCTTGATGTGGTCAAGTAAAGTAGGAGAAGCACGCGATGTCCTTACTGTAGCAAATTCTCTCTGGGTAACCTCAACGGTTTTCTTCATCTTCTCTTCAGTCTGGTGTAAAATTTCTTTTATGGTAGCCATATCCTTCCCCCTATTTTACCAGTGTTCCTACTTTCTCTCCCAAAACTGCTTTTTTAATGCTCCCCTTTCTATTTAAATCAAAAACAATAATCGGAAGATGGTTATCCATACAAAGGCTGATGGCAGTAGCATCCATTACTTTCAGACCGAGTTTTAAAACCTCAAGGTACTCTAATTGACTAAATTTCTTTGCTTTTTTATCTACAAGAGGGTCAGCGGTATATACTCCATCCACTTTAGTGGCTTTAAGAATTATATCTGCATTTATCTCTATGGCTCTTAAAGCTGCAGTGGTATCGGTAGTAAAATATGGATTTCCGGTACCGGCGGCAAAAATTACCACCCTTCCTTTCTCTAAGTGCCTAATTGCCCTCCTTCTTATATAAGGTTCTGCGAGTTCCTTCATCTCAATGGCAGTCTGAAGACGGGTAAATACCCCTATTCTCTCCAAAGCATCCTGGAGGGCAAGACCATTGATTACGGTAGCCAGCATCCCCATATAATCTGCGGTGGAACGGTCCATCCCGGCTAAGGCTGCTTTGTTCCCCCGAAAAATGTTACCTCCCCCAATGACTACCGCTATCTCTACTCCCATCTGATGAACCTCTTTTATCCGCTGGGCAATAGAGAGAGTAACCTGCGGGTCAATCCCATATCCTTCTTTTCCCTGTAATGCCTCCCCACTCAATTTAAGCACTATCCTTTTGTACTTTGGTTTTCCCATCACTATTTTAATCACCTAATTGATAACGCGTAAATCTCCGCACCTGGATATTTTCTCCAAATTGGGCAATCACCGAATTGATATATTCCCGGACACTAATTTTCTCATCTTTAATAAATGGCTGTTCTAATAGACATTTCTCTTTCTTGAATCTATTTAAATAATCTTCCCAGGCTTTAGAAAAATCAGTTCTCCCCTCTCCAAAACTATCTTTAAATCTTTTCTTTTCTTCCGCCAAAATCTCCTCAGGGATATCTTCAGGTCTTATGTAAATTGGATTACTGGCTGCTATCTGCATGGCAATATCCCGACAAAGTCTCTTAAACAAATCGTTTCTTGCCACGAAATCGGTTTCACAATTTATCTCTACCAGCACTCCCAATTTTTCTCCCACAACGGTATAGGCTTCAATCCTCCCCTCTTTTACCTCCCGGGCAGATTTTTTCAAAGCAATCTCCATCCCTCTCTCTTTAATAATCTGCATCGCCCTATTAATATCCCCCTTAGATTCTATAAGGGCACGACGACATTCCATTACTCCCGCCCCAGTTTTTTCGCGGAGTTCCTTGATCAACTCTATCATAGAGTTATACCTCCTTTCTCCCCTCACCCTGTTCCCTTACCTCTAAATTTAATCACTTTAGGCGCTCTTTTCTCCTCACCTTTTTCCACTTTTTCTTCAAAATCCTCAGAGATATCAGGAATTTTTATCGCTTCCTTCTTCTCCTCTTTAGTTTCAGTAACTTGCTGAGGGGCAAACTGAGAGAATTTCTTTTTCCCTTCTAATACCGCATTAGCCACTTTGGTGGTAATGAGTTTTATTGAGCGCAGAGCATCATCGTTTCCTGGTATAGGATAGGTAATTAAAGTGGGGTCACAATTGGTATCCACTAAAGCCACAATAGGAATGGAGAGACGGTTTGCCTCCTTCACCGCAATCTCCTCTATCTTAGAATCAATTATATAGAGAGCAGAAGGGAGTTTTTCCATCTGCACAATTCCGCCTAAATTTCTTTCCAACCTAAAAAGTTCCTTACTCAACCTTGAGGCTTCTTTCTTGGATAAGTGTGCGAAGAGACCACTTTCTCTCATTCTCAGAAGTTCTTTAAAACGAGTAATACTCTTCTTTATAGTTTCGAAATTAGTGAGGGTTCCTCCTAACCAACGAAGATTCACATAAGGAGAATTACACCGTTTTGCCTCTTCTTCTACAATAACTTGTGCCTGTTTTTTAGTTCCTACAAAGAGAACTTCTCCACCCTTAGCGGTTATTTCTTCCAAGAATTGACAGGCACGGGTAAGCAAATCTGCAGTTTTCTCCAAGTCAACAATCAAAACTCCGCTACGCTCTCCGAAAATAAAGGGCTTCATCCTGGGGTTCCAGCGCTTCTTCTGATGTCCAAAATGGACACCTGCTTCTAATAATTCCTTAATCAATTCCATCATTACCACTTTCTCCTCCTTTTGGAAATATTGAAAACTTTACAAAATTACCCTCTTTTTACGAAAAACAGCCTTTCTCAATTTCGCAAAAAATGTAGAATATTATTTAAAGTATTTAAATATATCACAAATTATTTTTTTAAGCAACCAATTTCTGCATTTGATATATTTCCTTATAAAGAGTTCCTTGAGCCATTAGTTCTTCATGCCTGCCGGTTTCCACTATCCTTCCATTCTGCAAAACTACAATTCTATCTGCTCCCTTTATGGTAGAAAGACGGTGGGCAATAATTACCACTGTGCGTTCGCGCATCAAACGTTCCAAGGCTTCCTGGACTATTTTCTCAGCCACACTATCAAGTTGAGAGGTTGCTTCATCAAGGATAAGGATAGAAGGATTTTTTAGAACTGCGCGGGCAATGGCTATTCTCTGTCTTTCCCCTCCGGAGAGTTTTGCTCCCTGTTCTCCGATTAGAGTATCATAGCCATAGGGTAAATGCATAATAAACTCATGGGCATTGGCGGTTTTTGCGGCCATGACTATTTCTGCAAAATCTGTTTCCGGTCTACCGTAAGCAATGTTCATCCTTACCGTATCGTTAAAAAGAATAGTTTCCTGAGTAACCATACCTATATGGGAACGCAGAGATTTGAGAGACATTTCCTTTATATCTCGCCCATCAATCAAAACCCTCCCTTCTCTGGGGTCATAAAAACGGGGGATAAGATTAACCAGAGTGGTTTTCCCGGAACCGGTAGGACCGACAATAGCCACCACTTCGCCTTTCTTGATTTTAAGGTTTATATCCTGAAGCACAATCTTTTCTTCATAAGAGAAGCTCACATTTTCAAATACTATTTCTTTCTCAAAAGATTTCATTATGTAGGGAGAGGGGATTTCTTTTACCGAAGGTTGAAGATTTAAAATCTCAAGTATTCTTACCACCGCAGATAAAGCCTGCTGATTTATGGTATAGACCTTACTCAAACGCTTAAAGGGCTTAAGGAGAGAAAGGAGCGCTCCTAAAAAGAGCACAAAGACACCAAAGGAAATTGTTTCTTTAATTACCTCTTTCCCACCCAAATAGAGCACAAAAACCCCTGCACAGGCTCCGAAGAATTCGGTAATCGGACCTAAAGCAAGATTTTTCTTAATTGCATTGAGCATTAGATGATAGAAATCCTGGTTGTATTTTCTAAACTTCTTTATCTCATAATCCTCCATAGAAAATGCCTTAACAATCCTTGCCCCTGCGATAGATTCATAGAGGTCTGTGTTAATCTCCGCCATCTTCTCTTGAGCCCGTTTACTTATCTTGCGGAGAAGTTTGCCAATCCGCACTGCGGGTAAACCGATCAAAGGGAGAAGAATAAAAGAGATAAGTGCAAGTTTAGGATGGATAAAGAAAATAATAAAGGTAAAGAGAATCAACTGGAGAGAATAAAAAATAAGGTCAGCCAGGGCTTCTGAGATGGCAGTCTGAATCCAGACGACATCATAGGTAATTCTTGAAATCAGTGCTCCGCTTTTAGAGCGCACAAAAAAATCTAAGGAAAGAGATTGAATCTTTTCATAGATAAAATTTCTCAGATCACGAATCACTTTCTGGCTTACTGAATTCATTAGATAACCCTGGAGAAAGACGGTTATTCCTTTTAAGGTAAAAAGAAGAATGATAAGGATTCCGCTAAATTTAAGCAAAGTAATCCGGGGAGTAGCATTTAAAACAGAAATGAGATTTTCCAGGAAAGTGGGTAAATTTCGTGTAAGAACAATTTTTTTACCGGTAAGGATATTGTCCGCCAAGGGAACAAGCATACTCAAAGATATTCCATCAAAAAGGGTAGAGATAAACATCATAAAAATCGCTATCCCGAGGATAAATCCGTAAGGCTGGACAAATTTTAATAACTTTAAATAAAGTTTCATCTATAACCCCAATCCTGAGAGAGGAGATTTGCAGAATTTGCAGCAAGAATTTTCAATATTATATTACAAAACCTCAAAACCATTTCTCTTTATAATTTTTTTAAAAAAATTATAAAAATTATTATTTTCTCCTTCATCCCCGGTAAGATTCGCTATA
>JAMWCG010000074.1 GCA_023818555.1 Candidatus Omnitrophota bacterium | reverse complement strand
CGGAGGAGAGAAAGGAAGATGGAAAGAAGTTAAGAGAAAGATTTCAGGAGAAGAATTTATGGGAAGAGTTAAGGTTAGAATTGCAGGAGGAAAAAGTAATAAGATTATTACTGGAGAATGCTCAGATAGAAGAAGAGGGTAGTTAAATAATTTTAATCGCTTAAAGAGAAGGAGGGAGGATGGAGATTCTAAATCAGACTTTGGTTCCTATTGTGGTGGAGCAATCTCCACGCGGTGAACGGGCTTATGATATCTTTTCGCGCTTATTGAAAGACCGGATTGTTTTCATTGGTACACCCATTGATGATACCATCTCCAATTTAGTCATTGCTCAAATGCTCTTTCTTCAGATGGAAGATTCAGAGAAAGATATCAATGTTTATATCAACACTCCCGGGGGAGTAGTGACTGCGGGTTTAGCCATATATGACACAATGCAGTTTGTTAAGCCGGATGTAGCCACTTACTGTGTAGGGCAGGCAAGCAGTATGGGGGCACTTTTATTAGCTGCGGGAACCAAGGGTAAGCGTTTTGCTTTACCCCATGCACGCATAATGATCCATCAACCCTGGGGCGGAGTAAAGGGAGCGGCAATAGATATTGGTATTCAGGCAAAAGAGATTTTGCGTCTACGCGATAAAATCAACGAGTTACTTGCCAAACATACCGGACAACCATTAGAAAAGGTTCAAAAGGATACCGACCGGGACTATTTTATGTCCGCAGAAGAGGCAAAAGAGTATGGATTGGTGGATGGAGTAATTGTTGGTAAATTGTCAAAGAAATAAAAGATAAAATATTCTTTATCACAGCTTAATTTATTGAGTTTAAAAACAATAACCCAATTAACTTTCTAAAGAATTTGGAGGGTGGATGAGAAAACAACTCTTACTTACCCCGGGACCAACCCCGGTTCCGCCGGAAGTTTCTTTAGCCATGGCAGTGCCCATTATCCATCACCGGACCTCTGAATATCGGGCTATTTTTGAAGAGGTAATTAAAGGATTAAAGTATGTCTTTCAGACGGAAAACGATGTTTTTACTTTTGCCTCTTCAGGAACGGGAGCAATGGAGTCTGCAGTGGTTAACTTGCTTTCTCCCAAAGATAAAGTAATTACTGTAGAAGGGGGTAAATTTGGGGAACGCTGGACGGAGATCTGTAAAAGTTATGGGATAGAACCAATAGTGATAGAAGTTCCCTGGGGGGAAGCGGTTGAACCGGAGGAAATTGCTCAAATCTTAGAGAAAAATTCTCAAATTAAAGCGGTCTTTACTACACTCTGTGAGACTTCTACGGGAGTGGTAAATGATGTGAGAAGGATTGCGGAGATTACTGCCAAACACAAAGCGGTTTTGGTAGTGGATGCGATAAGTGCCCTCGCCTCTATAGAATTAAGAACTGATGCCTGGGGAGTGGATATAGTGGTGGCGGGTTCTCAGAAGGGGCTCATGCTTCCGCCCGGACTTTCTTTCTTAAGTATCAGTCCTAAGGCTTGGGAATTGGTGAAGGAAGCAAAGTCTCCTCGCTATTATTTTGACCTTAAAGAAGCAAAGAAGGCTTTGGAAAAAATTGATACGCCTTTTACTCCTGCTGTGACTTTGATCATTGGACTGCGTGAGGCTTTAAGATTAATTCAAAAAGAGGGTCTGGAGAATATCTGGGAAAGGCATGCTTTAATGGCGGAAGCAACCCGCAAGGCAATGCTTGCTTTAGGCCTGGAGCTTTTTGCAAAGGCTCCTTCCGACGCAGTTACTGCAGTAAAAGTTCCTCAGGGGATAGATGGGGAGAATTTGGTGAAACTCTTACGGCAGAAATATGGAGTTTCTATCGCCGGGGGGCAGGCGGAATTAAAAGGAAAAGTTTTTCGTATTGCCCACATGGGTTACATTACTCCTGAGGACATTTTACTTACTCTTTCCTGTTTGGAAATTGCTCTAAATGAAATGGGTTTTAAAACTCCCTTAGGTAAGGGTGTTAAAGTAGCGGAAGAGATTTTTAGCAGAGGTTAAATGAGGAGGATGAGATGAAGATTTTGGTTTCTGACCCTTTAGCCGAGGAAGGATTAAAGATTTTAAGAGAAGAGAAAGAGTTTGAAGTAGAGGTGAAGCTTAAACAGCCTGAGGAGGTATTGAAAGAAATTATTAAGGATTACGATGCTCTAATTGTGCGCAGTGAAACCAAAGTTACCGCGGGAGTAATTGAGCGGGCAAATAGACTGAAGGTAATCGGCAGAGCAGGAGTGGGGTTAGATAACATAGATGTGGAGGCAGCTACAAAAAAGGGAGTTATTGTCATGAATGCTCCCGAGGGGAATACCATCTCTACGGCTGAACATACCATGAGTTTGATGCTGGCTTTATCCCGCAATATCGCGCGCGCAGATGTTTCTCTGAAACGGGGAGAATGGGAAAGAAAAAAATTTATGGGAGTGGAATTGTATGGCAAGGTTCTGGGAATAGTGGGTTTGGGAAGAATTGGTAGAGAAGTAGCTAAACGCGCAATGAGTTTTGGAATGAGAGTGATTGCCTATGACCCTTATCTGGCCGGCGAGAAAGCAGAAAGTCTGGGAGTGGAACTGGTAGATTGGGAGGAATTGTTGAAAAAATCAGATTATATCAGTTTCCATGTGCCTTTGACTGAAGAGACGAAGCATATGGTTTCAGAGAGAGAGTTTGCATTGATGAAGAAAGGAGTCCGCATAATAAACTGTGCACGGGGAGGAATTATTGATGAATCGGCTCTTGCAAAAGCAATTGCAGAAGGAATCGTAGAGGGAGCAGCTTTAGATGTCTTTGAACAAGAACCCCCCCAAAACAGTCCCCTCCTTAAGTTGGATAAGGTGGTCATTACTCCCCACTTGGGAGCTTCTACAGAGGAGGCACAGATTAATGTTTCTGTAGATATTGCCAGACAGGTAAAGGATGTACTTTTGGGGAAGAGTGTGCGCAATGCAGTGAATTTTCCTTCCGTAGAAGCACATCTTTTAGCTCTGCTCAGGCCCTATCTCACTTTAAGTGAGAAATTGGGGGCAATGCATACCCAATTGAGCCAGGGGCACATTAAGGAGGTCAAGATTAAATACATTGGACAGACCTGGGAGAAATTAGATACCCAGCCTTTAACCATTGCTTTACTTAAAGGAATGCTTTCTCCTATTTTGCAGGAAACGGTTAATTTTGTAAATGCTCCTTTTATCGCCAAGGAACGGGGAATTAAAATAGATGAGACTAAGACCACGGAGACAGAAGATTTTGTCCAAGCCATTGCGGCAGAAATGATTACCGATAAAGGGAGGAATACCATCACAGGAACGCTCTTCGTAGATAATTCTGCCAGAATTGTAAAGATCAATGAATTCTATGTAGAAGCCATTCCCCAGGGAGTAATGCTTATTCTCTATAACTGGGATAAGCCGGGAGTAGTGGGTAATATTGGAACCATCTTAGGTAAAAATAATATCAATATTGCTGGAATGACCTTTGGAAGAGAAAAACCGGGAGGGAAAGCTATTACCGTACTCAATGTAGATAGTCCTGTACCGGAGAATGTGCTTAAACAATTGAAGGCTACAGAGAATATTTTGGATGTAAAATTGATAAGGTTATGAGATTAAAGGGGGTGGTGAGTTGAATAAACCCAAGATTTATATTATTGATGTAACCAATCGGGATGGAGTGCAAACTGCAAGGATTTGTCTCTCCAAACTGCAGAAGACCCTACTTAATCTTTATCTTAACGAAATGGGAGTCTTTCAATCAGAGTTTGGTTTTCCAGTAACTAAACATGAAACGAATTACCTTAACGCCAATCTGGAACTTGCCCGCATGGGAGTTTTAACCCCTATCCGTTTAGGTGGCTGGATACGGGCTACCGTGGAAGATGTAGAAACTGCTTTTAAACGCGTTCCTCTTATAGAACATCTTAACCTCTCCATTTCTACTTCTGACCAGATGATTATCCATAAATTTAAAGGTAAACTTGACCATGCTTCGGTGATCAAAGAGATGACCGAGGCGGTTAAAAAAGCCAGAGAGTACGGAGCAAAGAGTATCGGAGTAAATGCTGAAGATGCCTCCCGGACAAGGATGGAATATCTCATAGAATTTTCTCTGGCGGCAAAGTCTGCCGGTGCGGAGAGAATTCGTTATTGTGATACTTTAGGTTATGATACTCCTTTTACAATTTATGAAAGAGTAAGGAATCTGGCTGAGAAGGTTAAACTTCCCATTGAACTGCACTGTCACAATGACCTGGGAATGGTAGTTGCCAATTCAATTATGGGAGCAAAGGCGGCGATTGATGCCGGGGTGGATGCCTATATCAATACCTGTGTAAATGGAATGGGAGAAAGGGCAGGGAATGCGGATTTAGTGAGTGTAATTCTGGCAATAAAATATGGAGCAGGAATGGATGCTTATTCTCTCGATCAACGGATTAAATTAAATACTGCCTGGAAAATCTGCAAGTATGCCTCTTACGCCTTTGGGATACCCATTCCTATAAATCAACCCGGTGTGGGAGCGAATGCTTTTGCCCACGAATCAGGAATTCATGCCGATGGTGCTTTAAAGGACCGAAGAAATTATGAGCTCTATGATTTTGAAGAATTGGGAAGAGGAGAACCAGAGATAGTGGAAACAGGAAGGCAGATTATCGCGGGTGAGTATTCGGGTATTAAGGGTTTTCGCAATGTCTATGAGAAATTGGAGATTGAATTTAAGGATGATGAGGAAGCAACCAGAATTCTGGAACTGGTCCGTTATGCAAATGTGCACAACCAAAAACCCTTAGTGGAAGATGAATTGCGTTTTATTGCCCATTATCCGGAAATTGCCCGGAAGATATTTACGATGAATCCATAAATTAAGTTTCAAAGTTATATAAACGCTCTTGATATTTAATAAAGATGAATATTGTGGTCGTAGGAGCACAGTGGGGAGACGAAGGGAAAGGTAAGATTATTGATTTCCTTGCCAAAGATAGTGATATAATTGTCCGCTATCAAGGGGGGAATAATGCAGGCCATACGGTAGTCATTGACAAAGAAGAATTTATTCTTCACCTTGTTCCTTCCGGGATTTTGCATAAAGATAAACTCTGTGTCATTGGTAATGGCGTGGTTGTTGACCCTTATGCACTTATCGTGGAGATTGAAGAATTGAAAAATGAAGCCAATCTTTGTCCTTCTCAAAATGGTTCTACCTTTATCTCCCAGAGCTTCTAAATCCTGGCCTTCCACTTCAATCCGCCCTTTAGTTGGACGGTCTAGGCCTGCAATCAGGTTAAAAAGAGTACTCTTTCCTGCCCCACTCTTTCCCAAGAGGGCAACCCTCTCTCCTTTTTTGATCTCAAGGTTTGTCCCTCTGAGGGCAGGAACCTCTGATCCATCTACCTCATAACTCTTCCATAAATCAAAGATTCTAATTATAT
>JAMWCG010000073.1 GCA_023818555.1 Candidatus Omnitrophota bacterium | reverse complement strand
TTTGCTACCGCCAGAAGTTTTATGACATAACCCAATTCCTTAGCATAGAGAATATCATAACGGGAAATATCGGATATCCCCTCTACATATATCCTCTTTATCTCCGCCTGATAACCAAATCCCAGAAGGGTAAGGATGAGTAACTTATGCGCAGAATCAATTCCCTCTATATCCAAATAAGGATTTTTTTCGGCATAACCTTTTTCCTGGGCAAGTTTTAAAGCAGAGCGGAAATCACAACCTTTCTCGTACATCTCACTGAGAATAAAGTTTGATGTCCCATTAAGAATTCCTAAAATAGAAACGATACGATTCCCAATAAGACTTTCCTGAAGGGCTTTAATAATCGGAATCCCTCCCCCTACGCTGGCTTCAAACCCTAACCCTAATTTTATTTCTTGCAGTAAGGAAAAAATCTCTTTACCCTCTTCGGCTAAAAGGGCTTTATTAGCCGTAACCACATATTTATTATTTTTTAAAGCAGTAAGGATGTATTCTTTGGCAGGGTGAATTCCACCAATAAGTTCTACCACAATATCTATCTCTGCATCATTTAAAACATCAATGGCATTTTTTGTAACCATTGCTGAAGGAAGGGACAACTTTTTAATTTTTTTAATATCTATTTCGCATACCTTTTTCAATCTCAGTTCAAAACCTAAGCGGTTCTTAAAATAGACTCTTTTTTCTAAAAGAGTCTTTACCACCCCTTGTCCCACTGTTCCTAAGCCAATTAATCCAATATTAATTACCTTCATTTTCTTATATTCTGAAAAAGAATTTCAGAAAAGAAATACCTCTATAAGAACTTGTTCTTTTAAACTGCCAACTCATCCAAATTAACGCTACTCCTAAGAAAATAAAGAGAAAAGATACAACTATTGCCAGCAGTTGGGGATAAATAGCCATAATGATACCGAGTATAATTAAAAAAAATCCTATTATCATTACACATTATTTTATCACAAAAAGTATCGCTTAACAATTCTAAATAATTGGGGGCATCTGTAAAGCAGGATGCTTTACTTTTTCTAAAAATGGCAAGAGTTCATCTATACTTGTAGCAATGGTTTCGTCTCCTATACATTCTAAAAAATCAGGATAACCAAATTCTTGAGCCCGTAATTTAATCTTTTCTGAAAGTGCTTCTTTTAGTTCCTTAGGCATCCAAACCACTCTTAAAAGCCCTCCTTCTGCAGAAATAAATTTTTTGCTCACAATATAAAGCCTGCCAATCCCTAAGAAGCCGGGAGTCTGCACTCCACCTCCCACAGAACCGGCGAGGGTAGTAAAAGTTATTCCACAGGGAGTTATTCCGGTATATTCTCTATTTACAATCATCACCCCATTTGCTTCCGGGAGAATTGCCACAATACATTCAAAACAGCCACAACTAGATTGAGGTGAATCTGTAAGCGAATACATACTCACTCTTTCAATCATCTTATTTGATTTTTGGTAGACGAAATCGTTAATATTCTTCCATTGCCCTAATTTGGAGTCTAAAATCTCTCCTTTTAATATTGGTTGATTTGGGCCCGTAGGCATAATCTCATAGGCTGCTTTTGCATCTAACCAGGAATAGGCTCCACAAAGACCTAAGCGTTCCGGAGTAATGATACAGATGTGATTGGGAGCAAAACTCTGACATAAGGTACAGGAATAAAATGTATCTACACTTTCATCGGTCATCTCTCCGACCCGGGCATCGCGTTCCGCATAGGTTTTTCTTGCTTCTTTAAGTAATCTCTCTACATCTGCTAATTTCGTGTATAATTTTACTTGAACCTTGTCTACAATTGCTCCGTATTCGGAATGAAGCATGGCATGGATGGCAACCCCTAAATGTTTTAATCTTAAGCCTTTATTATATGCCTCCTTACTTATCCTTATCCAGTTCATATCCCGTTGTCCAATATGCATTACTCCATTGCAATAATTTATAAAACGGTGTATCTGTCGTTCTAAGATGGGCTCAAAATCCCTCTGCATCTTCCTTCCGGCAACCTCCACTAAGATTCCTAAAGGCATAGCCTTCTCTCCCTTTAATTCATCTATATCTGGACCAATTAGTTCTATTTTCCCATCTTCTATTTCTTCTAAATCCTTGTTTCTTAGATATTCAAACGCTACAGATACCTTTCCTCCAAACTCCACATAGAGTTGTTCTTTTCTCACCCGTTCTCCTTCAAAAGCAGCAGCGTAGGGAACGGGGATATCCACACCACTTATCTTTACTTTTATTCCTCTTACTTCAATGCAACGGGAAACTATCTTCTTATAATCAAACTCCTTCACCAAGGCTTCATAAGTAGTAATCCCTGATGGCTTTATTTCGGGAATATCTGTATCCGCAATTATGGGGAATCCCATATTGATTGCTCCTGCCCCGGTGGCATATTTTAAGTCATCAACTTCACCCAAAACTAATCCAAAGGCAAAAACTCTGTTTTTACAGTATTCTAAACACGCTTTTCCTTCTCCCTTCTTAAGTCCTCCGAAAGTAAGGGCTGCCCTGATTGCCCAATCCAAAGGATAGACCGCAGTAATCGTATCTCTCCCAAAGGGGACAATGTAAGTCTCCCATCCCAATTCTACATTCTCCTCAATGAGTTGGTCAATAATACTTTTGCCATTATAGGATGAACCCACAAAACAGATAATATTTCTTTTCTGAAATTCCCTTACAAGTTCTACTGCAGTTTTATTATCAGGAGCAGAACCCAAGATGGCTGCAAAACCCGGCATTCTTCCGTCAACTAACTGAATACCGTATTTTCTCTGCCAGGTATCAGTATAGAAACCAACACAGTCTTTTTGAGGTTCAACTCCATAGAGATATCTTAAAACACAGATTACTTCCTCTGCCAGTAAAGTGGCAATTCCAGAGTCTAAAGCATCTCCCAAATAGGGAAGCCAAAGTTTTTCTGAGGGTTCATCCCTGAGAAAAGATTTTGCTCTTCTTACCACTTCTTTTAAATCTCCTACAGTTTTTACTTCTAAGTTTAAGAGGGCATAGGCAAAAGGTAAATAAAACGCAGTCTCAGGAAATTCTACCTTTTCAGACTCTCCCTTTTCTCTAATTGCCTTATTTAAAAAATCTTCAGCCTCAGAGACTATTTTCTTTGCTCCCCTAATTACCTGAATGGCTACACTTTTAGACATATATTTTCTCCCTTTCTTCTATCAGTCCTTTTATATCTGCATAATTAAAATTTTCATTAAATAGTTTATCTTTAATAGAAATGACCTCCTTCTTCTCCTTAATTAAGCGTAGAAATAAACCTCCTGCCCGTATATCACCGATTAAAATCGTTCCCACCAAGCGATTTTCTTTAAGTACAAATTTTTTGTAAATATTTCTTGCTAAATCTTGATGAATTAGTTCTTCGTAACCGGCTTTTTCCTGTGGAGAAAATATACCTATAGAAATTACTGGCAAACCAAAAAATTCTACAGAGTTCATTCCTAAAGAACCAGGATATATCTTGCGCTCTCCACACATATTAAACCCAGCAACCTCTCCTTCCTCCACCGCTACGGGCCAGAGAGCATTAATTGTATATTGCGAAGAGATTAAATCTTTCACCTCACAGACATCCCCGGCGGTAAAAACATTGGGGATGTTTGTTTGTAGATATTCATTGGCTAAAATCCCTGTGTTTATTTTAAGAGGACTCTCCTTAACCCATGCTGTGTTAGGTTTTACTCCTTTAGCTACAATAACCAAAGAACAGGGAATCTTCTCCCCGGAGTCAAGTCTTATTCCCTCTACATTATCTTTACCCATAATCTCCACAACATCGCTTCCTAAAAAAATCTCCATCCCTTTATTCTCAAGAAAACTTTGGACTATCCTAGCAGAATCAAAGTCTAAGATCTGGGAGAGAATCTGTTTAGATTTAACAATCAACTTAACTCTAATTCCTCTCTTCAATAAACTGGAAGCACTTTTTATACCAATCAGCCCTCCTCCTAAGATGCAGGCAGTATTAGCAAAAGGTAAAAGTTTTTCTATTTCTTCAACATCTTTTAAACTCCGAAAACCGAATACCCCTTTTCTTCTCATCCCTTCTATGGAGGGAAATTTGGGAGAAGAACCAGTAGCGATGAGCAAATAATCATAACTAAACTTATTTTTATCTTCCAATATCACAACATTTTTCCTTGTATCCAGAGAAACAGCCTTTTTATTCAAAATAAGTTCTATCTGGTTATCTTTATAAAAACTTTCTTCTCTATAAAAAATCTCTTTTTCCTTTATTTCTTTAGCTAAGTAATTAGAAATAAGGCATCGGCAATAGGCAGGGTATCCTTCATCAGAAATGACAATTATCTTAGAATTTTTGTCATTTTTTCTTATTGTCTCAACGCAAGAAATTCCAGCCGCTGAATTTCCGATAATCACAAATTGTTTCCTACTCATATTCCTAACCAAGTAACCCTGTACCTTAAATAACGGTTTCTTCTTCCCAGATAATTGCCTTGGTGGGACAAGCAATTACACACTGCGGTTTATCTTTATCTTTACACTTATCACAGCGTAAGGGAATTTTTTTCTTAAAATCCGGTCTAATTGCTCCATAAGGACAAACCATTACACAGATCCAACAGCCAACGCACTTCTTCTCATCATGTAAAACCAGCTTCTTTTCGGCATCATAAGTTAAGGCTCCGGCAATACAAGCATTTACGCAGGGATGCTCTTTACAATGTAGACAAGAAAGGGGATAATTTTTCCCTTCGCAATAATAGACCTTTTTACGGGGCAAAACTCCTTCTCTTATGGTCAAGAAAATATTCCCTCCTTCTCCATGGGCAATAGCACAGGCAATTTCGCAGGATTTACATCCCAAGCATTTATCTATTTTATAATATAAACTTTTTGCCATTTCATTTGCTCCTCTCTACCCTAAATTTCTGATTAAAGTTCAGCCTCTTCCACAGCCATTTTATAATAAACCACTTCCTTCTAAAACTAAAGGCACAACCTTATCCCAACCCAGAGGCATAATATGCACTCCCTGACAAAGGGGTTTTATGGCTTTAATAATCCGGACAGCGATATCCACAGAGGCAGAAACCTTATCTTTAGCCTTTGCCATCTCTTCAACTATCTCTGGAGGAACACTTACCCCAGCCACATTCTCATTCATATAGCGTGCCATCCCTGCAGATTTAAGCAAAACAATTCCTGCAAATATAGGAACCTTAAAATCCTTTACATATTCTATAAACTTAGAAAAAATTTCTATATCATATACCGCCTGAGTCTGAAAAAATTTTGCTCCTGCTTTAATCTTTTTCTCCATCTTGATTATCTCCGGTTCTATGGGTTCGGCTCCGGGATTCACCACTGCCCCGGGGAAAAAATTGGGTATACCTTTCAAAGGGTTTCCCATCATATCCTTACCTTTATTGAGAGTGGTGATTACCTCTAATAACTGCACAGAATCAAGGTCAAAAACTGGCTTTG
>JAMWCG010000072.1:832-5504 GCA_023818555.1 Candidatus Omnitrophota bacterium | reverse complement strand
ATTTCCTTTTGGATAAAATATTTTAAAGGACCAAAGATGGAGATTTTGCTTAAAGATGGTAAAGACAACTTCAGAAATCTTCCCGTAGATAAATATCTGCTTTCTCAGGAGAACTGGCAGAAAGTTTCCGTAGCGCGGGCTGATTTTCCGAACCTTGATTTTAACCATTTGAAAGAACTTATACTTACAATCTCCACCCCAGGGGTGGAAAGGGAAGGGGAATTCTTTTTAGATGATTTCTTATTCTTCGGTCCTGCACATTTATTTTTTGAATCTCTAAAAGACAATCTTTACGGATTTCCCACCCAAAAGATAGTTGATAAAAAATATTTGTTAAAAAAATCGGATGAGGTCTTATTAAAAACCATTGCCGAAGACACCTGGCTCTATTTTAAAAATTTAGTAGATAGAAGAAGTCACCTTCCGGTTGATTGGATTGATTTAGATGAGAAGAAGGAATACCGCATTGGTGACTATACCTCCCCAACAAATATTGGGCTCTATCTTCTTTCTTTAGTGGGAGCTTATGATTTAGGTTTGATTACCTATGAAGAAACCATTGAGAGAGCAAATTCTACGCTTAATACCCTTAAGAATCTTCCCCGCTGGCATGGACTTTTTTATAACTGGTATTCCACAACCAATTTACAGATTACCCGGAAATATATCTCCACGGTAGACAATGGCTGGCTCTCTGCAGGTTTAATTGTCTTGCGCCAGGCATTTCCCGAAGTAAAAGAGATCTGTGAAGAAATTTTAAAAGCAATGGATTATTCAATTCTTTATGATCCGGTAGAAGGAAAACTATACTTGGGTTATGAATTGAATCGTGAACCTCCAGTTCCTACTCCCTATCACTATGGACAGATTGCTACTGAACCCAGGGTTACTTCCTTAATTGCCATTGGCAAAGGGGATGTTCCTCCTGACCACTGGTTTAGAATCTTTCGCACCTTACCTCAAGCTTGGACCTGGCAGAGGCAAAAGCCTCAAGGGAAGTACCGTGAATACTTAGAGACAGATGTTTTTGAAGGATACTATACCTATAAAGAGCTAAAGATTGTTCCTTCCTGGGGAGGAAGTCTCTTTGAATTCCTTATGCCAAGTTTAGTTTTAAAAGAAAAAGAACTTGCTCCCCAGGGATTGGGCTTAAATAATGAGAATGTGATTAAAGCACATATGGATTATGCCTTGAATGAGAAAAAATATCCGGTCTGGGGATTGTCTCCCTGTTCCACTCCTGATGGAAGATACGGTGGTTATCATGAGTATGGGATAGCCGATTTAGGTGCGAAAGGTTATCCTGATGAAGGTATAATTACTCCCCATGCTTCAATATTGGCGATTGATTATTTACCAAAAGAGGTAATTAAAAATATCCGCCAGATGCTTAAAGATTTTGCTTTATACGGAGAATATGGGTTGTATGATTCTTTAGATGTTTATACCAAAAAAGTTTCTTCACGCTATCTATGTCTTGACCAAGGAATGCTTTTTATTTCTTTGGCAAATTATTTAACCAATGGAAAAATCCGAGAGAGGTTTCATCAAGACCCAATAATAAAGAAGGTAGAATATTTGTTGAGTATAGAGGAATTCTTCTAACCACAAAAAGGAGGTGAGGTAAAATGTTCAAAAAAATTTTTTGGCTGGTGGGGGTGATTTTTCTCCCCTTGGCGATAGGGTTTTTCATTTATAGTTGTGCTCCAAAGAAAGAAAGTGCCCAGAAGCCTGAGGAGAAAAAGGAAGAAGTAGCAAAAGAAGTGGTTAAGCAGGAAGCAGGAGAAGAAAAGATTGAGGTGACTGGAGAACTTGCCAAACCAAAACTTACCTTAACCCGGGAAGGGGCTTTAGTCGTAGCTGACTTTGATACCTGCAAAAAACCGAATAATGTGGGTGGAGATTTTGGAGCCTGGAATAAAGATCCTAGCGATTTCACTCAGGGTTGCTTTGATAGTTTTGTTTCTACTATAAAGCATGGAGATGAGGGTTGCTCAATTCAGTTGATGTATGATGTAGATTCTCCCAATCCTGCCTATAACGGATTCTGGATGAAACTCCAGGGAATTGACATTTCAGATTATAAAGCACTTTCCTTCTGGGTAAAGGGAGATGAAATGCGTGGTTTTACCAAGGTATTTAAAGTGGAACTGAAAAATACCAAATTTTCCTGGGATCGGCCATCAGCAGGGAATATGGGTAGATACTATGTAACCGAGGTAACCAAAGATTGGAAAGAAATTGTTATTCCATTAGATAAATTTGCTGGCTTAGAAGATAAAACTTCCTTGGCTGAATTTACAATTGTCTTTGAAGACAGGATTGCCACTAAAAAAGAGGGAGCAATCTATATTGATGACATTGCCTTTCTTAAATAAGGCAGATAGTTGAGAATTTATTTAGAGAGATTAATTTTTTTCTCTACTCCTCAGGTGAGAATTATAAATGAGCCAGTAAGGCTTGCCCTAAAAAGGGAAAGAAGTCAATTTCTGCATACCCGGTCTTGACAAACCTTAATAAGTGTGTTATCTATTATTCAGGGAATAATTTTTAAGATAAATAAAGATACAAAAATGTTGAAATTAAACAAGAGAGTCATAAATCTTGTTCTCTGTGGATTATGGGGCGAGCTTAGTTTTGGTTTTTTCTCCGATTTTAATTCTGATTATTTTCCGGTTTTGCCGGTTATTGATGAATCTCAAATAATCTTATCATCCTCAACCTTTAATATTGAAAGCATTCAGCGTCAGAATAGCAACTATTTCCGCTATGAAATCGGCATAGACCGGGATACTGACCTTCCCTATAACTATGTTTTCATTAAACCTGATGGGGAATTATTCATCGGTTTCTATAATACTCCCACTGATATCGGTTACTATTTTGCTTACCTTGTGGGAGTGGCTAAGGGAGATATAAAAAATGACCTGCTCTCTTCCTCGGCAGCCATAAATAGATTAACCCATGCCCTGGAAGTTTTAAAAAATGCTCCGAAAAAGGATGGCTTACTTTATTGGTACGATATACTTTCTCCGGAGGTTAAGATTTCTCCCACCAACAATTTTGTCTCGGCAGTTGATAATGCCTTTTACGCTGCTTCTTTGGGCTTAATTATTGGAGCATTTGTAGATGATATTAATCCTGAGGCAATAAATCTCGTTAGTTTAGCGCGGGAATTACTTGAAGAACAGAGAGATGGCTGGAAGAATCTTTATGACTCAAAGAAAAAACTTCTTCTGGGAGGATACAATTTTAAAAAACCGGAGGATATCTATTATATGGATAGAATTTACAATGAAGGAAGATTAGCGACAATTATGGCGATGGTTTTAGGCGATGTTCCCCAAGATGTCTGGGATAATTTAGGAGAGTTTTACTTAGAATATACACTTTCTGATGGGAAGAAAATAAAAATCCTTGCTCCTTGGGAATCGGCTTTTCAGGCCTGGATGCCACTCGTATTTATTCCCGAAATGGAATGGTCTCCTCAGGGTTTTAAATTGGCTCATCAGCGTTATCTTTCGGTGCAAAGAGATTGGGCGAACAGAGAGAATATGCCTGGCTTATATTCGGAATGCTCCGACCCATTTTCTAAGGAGGAATATAAATATATTACTGGGATTGCTATCCCCGGGGCAACTGAAGCCGGTGCGCGGGGAAAACCCATTCGTTCGGATATCGGTTCGGTTTATGCGATTGGACTGGCTTATACAATTGATAAGAGAGTTGCCTTAGATTTTTTTGAGCAATTGAGTAAACGTTTTCCTCAACTAATAACAACTATTGGCTGGTTAGATTCGGTAGGGAGAAAGGGAATTGAACCGAATGTTTCTTGGACTACAAGTAAAGCCTTTGTAGGTAAGGACCAATTCGTCTTACTCTCGGCTTTAAATACAGAGAAAAATCATCAATACTTTATTCGCTTCTTAGAAAAATTTGGCAAATTAGATTTTATAAAATCTCTTTATCAGGGGAAGAAATTTTCTTTTTAACTAAAATGGGTAGGTTAAAAATTATAAATTTAGAATTTTTTTTAGGGGTATTATTCTCCCCCAGTTATACTTTTTTCCTCTTATTCGCAACTTCCCAAAACCATTTTTATATTGACTCAGTTTTGATTCCTCAAGCAAATCATAAATTTATGCTCAATGAGACTACTCAAGAGCCCACCCCTATTACTTTAATTGAAGAAGCAAAAAAATCAATTTTCCCGTCACAATTCCAGGACACCTTAGCGGCAAAAATTGACATCACTAATCAAGGGACATGGAAACCTTCACAATTTGCTCCTGAGGTTAATCGGATTTCTTCTCTTTATCTCCAGGAGATAAATTTTGGTTCTCTTCCTGTCCTGCGCTTAGATTACCGGGTTTATTCTGGATTTAATGGCTATTCACTAAAAATTACGAAGAAAGATTTTTCTGAACCAAAAGAAAAAAGATTTAAAGAAAAAATCAGTTTTTATATTAAAGGGGATGAAGAAAAAGGATTTACCGAAAGATTGAGAATAGAATTTAAGAATAGTAAAGGCGAAAAAGGAGTTTATATTATAAAAGGAATCACCGGTGAATGGCAGAAGATAGAAATTGACAAGCAAGATGTGGGCGGTGATTTCTCTTATGGCTTCAAATCCCATTGGGAAGACATTGTAGAGATAGCTTTGGTCTTTGAA
>JAMWCG010000072.1:0-822 GCA_023818555.1 Candidatus Omnitrophota bacterium | reverse complement strand
GTTACAAATAAAGAAGGGAGAATCTATTTAGCCGGTTTTGCTTATCCTGAATCCTGGCAGGTAGCAGAGACAGTAAAGAACTTTTATAGAGACCTTCGGGTAAATAAGAGATTCTAAATCAGATTGTAGGAGAAGGGATAAATCCTAATTTTAATCCCCAAGAAATAGAAAAAATTGAGGAATGGATTTTATCTTCTCAAGAAGTGATAAGCGAGGACTCTGGAATTTATACTTTATCCCAAATCTTAGAATCAATGGGTAAAACTTATAATTATTCCAATTTTAGGATTACTTCTCTTCTTTCTTCTCTCTTAAGCGGGAAATCAGATTTGCGCTTTGATTACACTCCCTCCTTATACTCTCTTTATCGAGCAGGAGTTTTGAGTGGAAAAGCTCTCTCCGTCTTTAAACTCTCCAACTTTAACCAACTTGAAAACTTCTTCCATCAGATAGGTAAAAAACCCATAATTGTAGAATTTAGGACAGGGGAGTATTTGGAATTAACAGGTTTTGAAAGGGGGGGATTCTTATGGCTGACCAAATTTGCCCGCTTAGATGAACGGGGTAATAATTTTAGAATGAGTGAAGCAGAATTTAGTCAGCTCTGGTCGGGCTATATCTTGGGTATCCAAGCTCCTTCTTCCTTTCAACCTTTAACCAACTTTGAGATTTACTCTTGGGAAAATAAAGGGTTTATCTTTGAGAAGTTGAGTAACAAAGCCCAAGAACTTCTTAAAAACCCCTATCAGCCACCGGAAATTGTTCCCATTCCGGTGCTTGACCCACCTTTAGATGGTAGGCCTGAGTCTGTGGGGTTGGTCT
>JAMWCG010000071.1 GCA_023818555.1 Candidatus Omnitrophota bacterium | reverse complement strand
TTTGTCGGCGGAGGCACCGAGGACCAGGCCCGCCGGCCGGTCAAACCACCGGGCAATTCCCTCTCTGGCGGAGAGGGGTTTGGATTTAAGAGAATTGGATTGGAGTAAATTTAAAGAAGATGTCTTTATCTTTATTGGTCCGGAAGGCGATTTTACTCCGGAAGAATTCTTTCAGGCTAAAGAGAAAGGAGCGATTCCCGTAAGTTTGGGAGAGGCGGTGTTGCGAAGCGAGACCGCGGCAATATATATTTTATCCATTCTTAATTATGAATTGAAATGAGAAGAATTGGTATATTAACCGGTGGGGGAGATTGTCCGGGGATAAATGCGGTAATCCGGGCGGTGGCAAAAACCGCAATAAATGACTATGGCTGGGAAGTATTTGGAATTGAGGATGGTTATTTGGGATTGATAGAGAACCGTTTCAGAAGGCTAACTTATGAGGATGTTTCGGGAATTTTAACCTTAGGAGGAACAATCTTAGGGACTTCTAATAAAACTAATCCTTTTGCGCAGCCCACAAAATTTAAAAAGAGGATTGTTTTTCGCGACTTTTCCCGGCGCTGTCTGAATAATTTTGAGAAAATGAAGTTGGAAAGTCTTGTCTGTATCGGCGGGGATGGGACCTTAAGGATTGCCTATAAGTTTTTTGAAAAGGGTGTGCCGGTGATTGGAATCCCTAAAACCATTGATAATGATGTCTGGGGAACCGACCAGACCTTTGGTTTCGATTCTGCGGTATTAAACGCTACTGAAGCCATTGATAAACTGCATACTACTGCCCAGTCCCATCACCGCGTAATGATTGTGGAAGTAATGGGAAGATATGCCGGCTGGCTTGCTTTATGTTCAGGAATTGCGGGGGGAGGCGATATAATTTTAATCCCCGAAATTCCTTTTTCTATAGAGAAGGTTTGTGAGAAAGTAAAGGAGAGGAGCAGGCGGGGAAAACGCTTCAGCATTGTGGTAGTGGCTGAGGGAGCCTATCCTCAAGGGGGAAAGATGGTTGTGCAGAGAATTGTGAAAGATAGTCCTGACCCCATAAGATTGGGAGGAATTGGAAATTTTGTGGCTAAACAGATTGAGGATAGGACGGAGATTGAGTGCCGGGTGACTGTTTTGGGACATCTTTTAAGGGGAGGTGGTCCCTCTGCTTTTGATAGAATTCTGGCTACCCGCTTTGGAGAATATGCGGTGAGGTTGATTAAAAAGGGAAATTTCGGCGAGATGGTTGTCTTGCAAGGAAGAGAAATAGGTTCTTTATCTTTGGCGGAAGCGGTGAGCCGGATAAAAAAAATTCCCCCCACTCACCACTTGCTTAAGGTGGCTTTAGCGATGGGAACATCCTTGGGGGTTTAGAAGATGCCGTGGATAAAGTTTTATACCTTTGGTTGCAAAGCCAATCAATACGATACGCAGGTTTTACGGGAGAAATATCTTTCCTTAGGATTTAAGGAAGTAGAAAACGGTTCTGCAGATCTGTATGTAGTAAATACCTGTGTAGTTACGCAAAAAGCAGAAGGAGAATCTCGGGCTTTGGTAGAGAGATTAAAAAAGAAAAACTCCTCTGCACAGATTTTGCTTGTCGGATGTTTGCAAAGACTGCAGGGTCAAGAAAAGGGTTCGGGAAGATTTTCTCCTAATTTAGAGGAAGAAATTTCTTTTTTTGCTGGACACAGAAGGGCATTTTTAAAGATTCAAGATGGTTGTAACAATTTCTGTAGTTACTGTATTGTTCCTTATGTCCGGGGTGAGTCAAGAAGTAAACCCAAGGAATTAGTATTGAGGGAATTTACGAGACTCTTCAAGAATGGCTATAAGGAAATTGTTTTAACCGGAATCTGCTTAGGGGAGTATGGAAAAGACTTATCTCCTCCTTCAAGCTTGGTGGATTTGCTTAAAGTCTTGGAGGAATTAAACGGAGATTTTCGGGTTCGTTTAAGCTCGCTTGATCCCCAATATATAAATGAAGAATTTCTCAATTTCCTAAGCCAGGCAAAGAAACTCTGTCCGCATCTGCACATTCCTTTTCAGAGTGGAGACGATTTTGTGCTAAAAAAAATGAATCGGAGATATACAAAAGAGTTTGCCTGTGCTATAATAAAAGAAATAAGAAAAAAAATTCCTCAGTTTGTCTTTACTACCGATATCATGGTTGGTTTCCCTGAAGAGAAGGAAGAAAATTTCCAAAACACCCTTGCTTTCTTAGAGTATCTGAAACCGCTGAAAGTGCATATTTTTAAGTTTAGTCCGCGTCCCGGAACTCCGGCAGAAAAAATTAAAAACCAGGTGAAACCACAGGAAGTTCAGCAAAGGTTTTTAGCGTTGAGACTTCTGGAGAAGAGCTGGCGAGAGGAGATTTTAAATAATTTTCTGGGGAAGAGAATCTCTTTTCTGAGAGAAAAAGAAATTTCTCCAGGGTTATTTTCCGGACACAGTGAACATTATCTTAATGTGTTATTGCAAACACAGGAGAAAATTCCTGATGAATTTATAGAAATAGAAGTAAAAGGAATGCGAGGAGACTGGGTTTACGGCACTTTATAAAGTATGGCTGTTCTTCTGTAACTTTATTATTTACACATATTTGCAGTAAAAACTTGACAAAATTCATCTTTTGTGTTATAATAAAAAGGGGAAAGAGAGATTGGTCCCCAATTTCCTTACACAGTTTAACTGGGTAGATGTAGTGGTGCTTGTCTTTATCCTGCGGGGAGTTTTCCGGGGGATAAGGAATGGAGTGGTGCTTGAGTTTTTAAGTCTGAGTGGTTGGTGTGTGGCTTTATATTTATCTCTTAAATACTATAAACCCATCGCCTCCACTCTTTATGAACGCACAGAAATACCTCTGGTTTTGAACGAAATTATCATCTTTGGAGGAATTGCTCTGGGGACTATTATGTTGGCGAACCTATTGGGGCAGTTCTTTAAACGAATTGTAAGGATAAAGATAATTGAAAGAATAAATTTCTTGGGGGGAGCAGTCTTAGGGATGGTGAAAGCGGGTGTGGTGGTGAGTTTTCTTTTTTATCTTTTGGGGATTACAGAGATTCCCTATTTGAAAAAATCCATTGAGGAAAAGTCAATAAGTGGGAAGGTGATTACCAAGGTAGTAAATGTGGTTTATCGGAATGTGGAAGATTTCTTTTTCACTAAGAGGAGGTGAAGATTGAAGTTAAAAACCCTCTATGAATGGGTGATTAAACAGGGGATGGAAATGGACCCCCGGGGAAAAGGAGAAGTGCGTAAAGTTCTGGAAAGAGCGAAAGAGGAGTATGCTTCTCTCAAAGAAGAGGAGAAGAAAAGATTTGATCAGGAAAAATTGCATAATCCCTATACAGATACAAGGATATTGAATGGAGACCCCGATAAGGAAATAAAGACCATCCTGGTGGGAATAGATATGGAAGTAGGCGAGGTTCTGCTTGCAGATAGATTGCGAGAGAAAGGGAAGAGGGTTGACCTTATTATGTCACACCATCCTGAGGGAATGGCTCTGGCAGGGTTTTATGAAGTGATGCACATGCAGGCGGACATTCTCAACAAGATAGGGATTCCGATTGCTGTAGCGGAAGACCTCTTAGGAGAAAGGATAAAGGAAGTGGAGAGAAAAGTCCTTCCGCTAAATCATACCCGGGCTGTGGATGTGGCAAAACTTTTGGACCTTGCGTTTATCTGTGTGCATACTCCCGCGGATAACTGTGTGGCAAGTTTTCTTCAGGAATTGATAGACAGGAAGAAACCAGAATTCTTAGGAGAGATAATTGAATTGCTGCTTGGACTTCCGGAATATCAACTGGCGGAGAAAAATAATGCCGGTCCAAAAATCCTTATTGGGGATAAACATAAAAGGGCAGGGAAAATTTTTGTGGAAATGACCGGAGGAACAGAGGGTTCAAAAGAGGTTTTTAACCGGCTTTCCCAGGCAGGAGTAGGGACAATAGTCTGTATGCATCTCTCGGAAGAACATTTTCAGAAAGTAAAAACTGAACATATAAATGTAATTATCGCCGGACATATTGCTTCTGATGCTTTAGGGCTTAATCTCCTTTTAGATGCCTTAGGGAAAAAGGAGAGATTTGAATTTATTACCTGTTCCGGTTTCCAGAGAATAAAACACTCTTAAGATGGCCGGTTTTATTCCTGACAATATTATAGATGAAATTATTTCGCGCACTGATATTGTGGAGATAGTTTCCTCCTATTTTCCTTTAAAAAGAGCAGGGAGGAATTTTAAGGCGCTTTGTCCTTTTCATAAAGAAAAAACCCCCTCTTTTATGGTGAGTCCGGATAAACAGATTTTTCACTGTTTTGGATGCAATGAAGGGGGGAATGTCTTGCATTTCTTGATGCGCTATGAGCGCTTAGAATTTCCTGAAGCAGTAAAAGTTTTAGCCAAACGCGTAGGGGTAAATATTCCGGAGATGGGAAAGGAAGCCCGGGGAGTAATGGAATTATACAAAATAAACCACCTGGCGATGCAATTTTATCATCATCTCTTACTCAATTCTTCGCAATGCGAAGAAGTAAGGAATTATCTTTTAAAAAGAGGTTTGCTCAGAACTACCTGGGAGAAATTTAAATTAGGCTTTTCTCCGTCTGCAGGAGATGCTTTAGTAAATTTTCTAAAAGAAAAAAAGCAAGATTTAGCCCAGGCTGAGAAAACGGGATTGATCCGGCGGAGAGAAAAGGGGGAAGGATATTTTGACTTTTTCCGTGGGAGGATTATTTATCCTATCTTTGATCTCCGGCAAAGAGTTATAGGGTTTGGCGGAAGAGTCTTGGATGATTCTTTACCTAAATATATCAATACTCCGGAGACGAGCATTTACAAAAAGGGGGAAACCCTCTATGGATTAAATTTCTCCCGCGAATTCATAAAAGAGAAAGGATTTGTGGTAATTGTGGAGGGTTATATGGATTTGCTTTCTCCCTTTCAGGAGGGATTTAATAATCTTGTGGCTACCTTAGGTACTGCTTTAACCCCTGAACAGGCGCGTCTGCTCCGCAGATATACTTCTTCAGTAATAGTGATTTATGATGGAGATAAAGCAGGGGAGCTGGCTGCACTCAGAGGACTGGAGATTCTCTTAGAAGGAGGTTTGGAAGTAAAGTTAGGGGTTCTTCCTTCTGGTTTTGACCCGGATAGTTTTGTTCAAAAAAGAGGAAAAGAGGAGTTAGCAAAGATTATGGGAGAGGCAAAAAACATCTTAGAATATAAATTGGAGATTTTGCTTTCTCAATATGACCTTAAAACCATTGAGGGGAAGGTAAATTTGATTAAAGAGATACTTTCCACCTTAGCGAAGATAGATAACCAGATAATCCTTTCGGAATTTGTGAAACAATTAGCGGACCGGGTTTCTGTTTCTGAAGAAAGTCTCTGGATGGAATTGAAAAAAATGCGTGCGGGGAAACGCGGAGTAGAAAAAGAGGACGATTCTTTGAGAGAAAGGATTCCCGTTTTTTCTTCTATTCGCGAAGCTGAGATAACCCTTATAAAACTTATGTTTAAAGAAAAGTCCCTGATTAAGGAATTAAAATCTCTTATGCATGAAGACTTCTTCA
>JAMWCG010000070.1 GCA_023818555.1 Candidatus Omnitrophota bacterium | reverse complement strand
TATTAGAACATTCATCCACAAAGAGACTGAATTTCCTCAGTTGATCGCAGCGTTCCAATCAGGATTCGGAGATGTCCTAAAGAAACTTCTCATTGAAGATATAAAAGAGAAGCTCGATATGAGGGTTGATCCAGAAGTCATTTATCAATAATTAAAAAAGCAAAAATAATCTTTCTGAATTATCCTAATAATCCTACTGCCAGTATCTGCCCTGAGGAATTTTATAAAGAAGTAATAGACTTTGCA
Organism: Candidatus Omnitrophota bacterium; assembly: GCA_023818555.1. Classification (GTDB taxonomy): domain Bacteria; phylum Omnitrophota; class Gorgyraeia; order DTHP01; family DTHP01; genus DTHP01. The sequence goes on along the minus strand of JAMWCG010000070.1, from coordinate 5,371 downwards.
GAGAAGAATGACATTCTTATCTGTCACGATGCTGCCTATTCGGAGATAAGTTTTGATGGGTATCGGAGTCCCAGTTTTTTACAATTTAGAGGAGCAAAAGCAGTGGGGATTGAATTCCACTCTCTCTCTAAAACTTATAATATGACCGGATGGCGGATTGGTTGGGTCTGTGGAAACAGGAGAGCAGTGGAGGCGCTGGGCAAAGTAAAGACCAACATTGATTCCGGAATATTTCAGGCAATCCAGTGGGCAGGGATTGCTGCGCTAAAAGAAGACCAGGCTTGTGTAGAAAACCTGCGAGAAATTTATCAAGAGAGAAGGGACCTTCTCGTAGAAGGTTTAGGAGAGATGGGGTGGAGAGTAAATAAACCCCTGGCCACCTTTTATATCTGGGCAAATTTACCAAAACCCCATAAATCTTCTCTAAAATTTGCTAAAATTCTCTTGGAGAAAGCCGGGGTAGTAGTTACTCCGGGAATAGGTTTTGGTGAATTTGGTGAGGGTTTTGTAAGATTCAGTCTTACCAATTCTGTAGAAAAAATAAAAGAGGCAATAGAGAGAATAAAAAAAGTATTATGGGATTAGGAAAAATGAAAGTTTCTTACATTGGTATTGGTTCAAATTTGGGGAATCGTAGAGAGAATATAAAAAGGGTGATTGAGATTTTAAAAAAGGATAAAAAAGTTAAGTTGCTAAAAAAATCAAAAATTTATGAGACTGACCCCATAGGACCACCGCAGAGAAAATTTCTTAATGGCGTTTTTAAGATTAAAACGGAATACTCTCCTTTTGAACTTTTGCAAAAAATGAAAGAGATTGAAGCACTTTTAGGGAGAAAGAAAACTCTGCGTTGGGGACCAAGAACAATAGATTTGGATATTTTATTTTACGATAAACTTATTCTCCGCACGAAAGATTTAACCATACCCCATCCTGAAATTCCCAAACGCATTTTTGTGCTTAAGCCTTTAAGTGAAATTTCTCCCTTCTTGAAGCATCCTTTGCTGAAAAAAACCGTAAGGAGATTATTAAAAGAATATGAGACTAATTAGAGAAATTGAGAAAATGCAAAATTTGGCTAAACAATGGAAGAAAAAAGGAAAGACCATTGGTTTTGTCCCCACGATGGGTTATCTTCACGAGGGTCATCTTTCTTTAGTAAGACAGGCGAGGAAGGAGACAGATATAGTGGTAATGAGTATTTATGTTAATCCTTTGCAGTTTGGTCCAAAGGAAGATTTTAAGCAGTATCCGCGGGATTTAAATAGAGATATGAAATTGGCTGAAGAGGCCGGGGTAGATATAATCTTTGCTCCCCTTGATAAAGCGATGTATCTTCAGGACCATGTTACTTATGTGGAGGTAGAAAAACTTACTGAAGGTCTCTGTGGACGTTTTCGCCCCGGACATTTCAAAGGTGTGACTACTGTGGTGACGAAACTATTTAATATCGTAAAGCCTGATATTGCCTACTTTGGACAAAAAGATGCTCAACAGGCAAGAGTGATTGAGAAGATGGTGGAAGACCTCAATATGGATATAAAGATTAGAGTAATGCCCATTGTCCGTGAGAAGGACGGTTTAGCGATGTCTTCGCGCAATGTTTATCTAAATCCCAGAGAGAGGGAAAGAGCAACCTGTTTATATTTTGCCTTAAGTAAAGCAAAAGAGATGGTTAAGCGGGGAGAAAGAAACTCAGAGAAAATAATTGAGGAAATAAAAAAAATCCTTGTCAAAAGTGGGGTTTCTCGTATAGACTATATAGAGGTAGTCAATGCTAAGACTTTGGAGCCGGTAAAAAAAATAGAAGGGAAGGTTCTCATTGCTTTGGCAGTTTGGATTGGTAAAACAAGATTGATTGACAATACAATTATTGGTTAGATGGTTAATTGGTTAAAAGGTTAAAAGGTAAAGAGATGATGAGGATAATGCTTAAATCAAAGATTCATGGAGCAGTGGTAACCGATGCCCACTTAGAATACGAAGGAAGTATAACGATTGATAAAGATTTACTGGAGAAGGCGGATATTTTAGCCGGTGAGAGAGTGCAGATTCTTAATCTGAATAATGGGATGCGGGTGGAGACCTATGTCATAGAGGGGAAGAAAGGTTCGGGTATAATCTGTATGAATGGACCTTCTGCACGCTGGGCGGAAATCGGAGATAAACTGATTATTCTTTCCTATACATTGGTAGAAGAAAATGAGGTGGGAAAAGTGAGAGTAAAAAAAGTATTTGTTAATGCGAAGAATAAACCTGTAAAGATATGCTAAAGATAGGTATAGTAGGTTGTGGTGCAATTGGAAAAACTTTGGCGCATGCGATTGAAAGAGATTTCTATCCCAAAGCGTGTGTCTTCAGTCTCTATGATATCGATCTCATTAAAGCAGAAAATCTGGCTAAAGAATTAAAGATAAAACCTTATGTGGCTTTGACCCTGAACAAACTCATCTGGCATACTCATCTGGTCGTAGAATGTGCTTCCGTAGAAGCGGTAAGACAAATTGCCCTTCAGGTAATTAAGCAAAATCGGGATATTCTTATAATGAGTGTAGGAGGCCTGCTGGGTTTTCCGGAAATTTTTGAACTGGCTAAAAAAAATAATCGCAGGATATACATACCTTCCGGAGCTATCGGCGGGATTGATGCTCTTCGGGCGGGAAGCAGGGCTAAAATAGAGCGTATCACTTTAACCACCCGCAAAGCCCCACAAAATTTTCTGGACGCTCCTTATATAAAAGAAAAGGGGATAGATTTAAATAAGATAGACGGTGAAGTTCTGCTCTTTGAAGGCTCGGTGGAGGAAGCAATAAAGGGTTTTCCGCAGAATATAAATGTTTCCGCCATCCTTAGTCTGGCAGGCACAGGTTCTAAAGAGATGCTGGTGAGAATAGTGGCTTCCCCCTATTATACACGCAATATTCATGAGATAGAATTTGAAGGAAGTTTTGGCAAATTTAGCGCCCGCATAGAAAATCTTCCCATGCCGGAGAATCCCAAAACAAGCTATTTGGCTGCGCTTTCGGCAATCGCTACGCTGGAGAAGATATTGGAAAATGTGAAAATAGGCACATAAGAAGAGAAGTAAGGCGTAGAGAAAGCAGTGAAGTAGTATTAGTTTGCTGTTCTTTAGAGAAAGGAGAGGAGAAAGGAGGTGAGTTAAGATGGCCGAGAAAGTGGCGAAGGTAGGGATAAAGAAAGAGCCGGGATACCTCTATTTTGTAGATAAACACGGCGATATCTCCCGGGCTAAGATGGCCAGAGGCGGAAAGAAAAAGAAAAAGAGATAATCTGCTCCCCCGGCATAGTTTAAAGGACCCCGACTTTTGTCGGGGTTTCTTTTTTCCCTCCCCTTGACGCCTTATCTTTTTTATGTTATATTTTAATTGGAGAGAAGAATAAAGATGAGAAAGAGATATTTATATTCACTTATATTTGTAAGTTTTATAATTGATTTTTCCTGCTTTTTTAATTTATCCTTCCATAAGGTTTCGGAAAAAACTCCCCCCGCAGGTTTATACCTCCGTCGGGTCAGAAAAGATGTTATAACCGTAGAAAAGATTGTTTCTGCTACACATTCTTTGGGCTGGGATGAAGAAGATGCTCGTGCTCTTCTGGAATTAGAGAAAAGAACTGGTAAGCCTCTGGCTAAACTGCTTATGGAAATGATTAGTCTGGAAGGGATACTTAGACCCAGCGAGGTGTATAGGAAAGGGGAGAATGCAAAACCGACCCCTAGCATAGAAAATTTTTATTCTTTAAATGACTGGGAGGTAATTTTTTCTGCGATAGGTCTTCTGGGTTATCCCCATAAACAAAATACAGAAATAGTTTTTTATCAAGATGAAAAGGGTATAAGCAGTTTAAGATTTGACATTCCCAATCCATCCCTGCTTACTGAGAAAGAAAAATTTTTAATTGATTGGTTTTTGGCTTACCAGATGGCCAATCATTTAGTTTGCTTTGGAGGCAAGTTAATTTATTTAAGTAACATTGAAAACTGGCATAATGGTAAATCATTGAGAGAGGAGATAGAAGAAAGATTCTTTGAAACTAAAAGTGATAAAAATTATATCGCAAGAGCATTTGTAGTCTTTAAAGATGGTAGAGTCCTGGAAGAAAAAATCTCCTTAAGCGAATTGAATTCTCAACATTTTGCACACAGACTTGCCGGAAAGATTTCTTCTCCCGGGGAAATAGAGAGAATTTATATTTCTCTTCCTGCAAAAGATGAATTCTCTGCTGAAGAAAATTTAGGGTTATATACTCAAGAGGTCAAACTTTTTAGGGAGCACCCTCTTTTTAGAGATATACCCCTCCAGCGTTTACCCAGTTTCAATCTTCTGCGTGATGTTTATTTAAAATACTATTATGAAGGGGAATTGATTCAGTTTTTAAATCAGCCTCTGGAAGCTAATTTTCCCGCTCAGGAATCCTATTCCAGTTTTGAGGAATATCCTGAAGGTGTAATTCTGGCAATTGATATTGGCGGAACTAATATCAAAGCCTTAAAGTTAGAAAATGGTAAGATTACGGGAATAACTTTTATCCCGAGTTGGGCAAAGCGAGAAAATGTAAGTATGGAAGAGGTGTTAAACGATTATTTAGGAACTGGGATAAAAAATCTGGGTATTGATGGAAAAGAACTTAAAGCAGTAAAAATTTCCTGGCCCGGACAGGTAAACAAAGGAAGGATTGCTGCTCCCTCCGCGGCTAGCCGGGCAATAAATTTAAATTTTGAAGAATTAAGAGATTTCGGGGAGAGAGTAAGAAAGTTTGTTAATGAAAAAATGGGTGGTAAACTGAGTGAAAGAGATGTATTAGTTGAACATGATAACCGTGCCTACTGGGGAGCAGTGCGTAAGTTAGTAAAAAGAGTAAAAAATGAGGAGACTCTAATTCTTGTCCTGGGTTCCACCCTTTCTGCCGCTTATGCTTTAAAGGGAGAACTTTTTCACTGGATTGGTCAGGTGAATCAGATGGTTCTGGATATGCTTGCTCCACCCTCAACTTTTAGTCCACTCTGGCAGAGTCCACAAGTAGGTCCGGCTTATGTTTCGGGTGATGGCCTGGCACGCATTGCCCGAGAAAAGGGGTTGACTCAGGTAAAAGAAGGTAAGGATGTAGCCAGTTTTTATCTCTCTGGGACTCCGCAGGAAAAAAAACTGGCTGAAGAAGCAATGGAGGCAGTAGGGAAATTGCTTGCTCTCTCGCTCATAGAGTTTAATAAAATCTATCCCGTAAAAAATATTATTCTTGCAGGAGGGGCAGTAGGTGACCCTACCGGTGAGATTATTCTAAAGAGTGCCAGAAGAACCTATGCAGAGTTAAAGGAGAAAAGACCTGATTTAAAAGGGGAAATTTATCTCTT
>JAMWCG010000069.1 GCA_023818555.1 Candidatus Omnitrophota bacterium | reverse complement strand
GGATTCCCTTGATTATGTTGAACATCCGGTAATAACTCATATCTTCCCTACCAAATATTCCAAAAGCTGTTTCTCATTTTCCACTGTCGTGAGCGCAATCACATCATCGCGCGGTTCTAAGACTGTTTCTCCTTTAGGAATAATTACTTTATCTCCCCGAATGATGGAAACCAGTACCGCGTCGTGAGGCAGTTGCAGGTCTTTTACCGCCTTATTCACCACCGGAGAATCTTCCGCTAAGTCTACACGCACAATGGCTAACTTACCGCGTTTAAAAGTCATTAAGGTTACAAAGTCAGCAAAGGAAACCTCCTCTTCAATAATCTTGGCTACAATAGCATTGGCATCCACCGGGACATCCACTCCCAGTTCATTAAAGGTGCGTTCGTTGCGGGAATCATTCACTCTGGCAACTGTGCGTTTTGTCCCAAATTTTTCTTTAGCCAGCTGACAGATAATCAGATTATCTTCATCTTCTCCGGTTACTGCTGCCACAACATCCGCCCGTTTAGCTCCCGCGTCTTCTAAGGCTTTAGGGTCACAGCCATCTCCATGAATAATCAAAGCATCCATCTCTTTAGCCAGTTCTCTACAACGCAAGGGGTCTCTTTCCACAACTACCACCACATGTTTATCTTCCAAGAGACGCTTTGCCAGATAACTCCCCACATTACCTGCTCCCACAATTATAATATACATCTTTATCTACCTAAACTGGTAAAGGGTTTTTACTTTCTTAAGCGCAGAAATTTTTACTACCGCAATCAAAATATCTCCTTTCTCTATTAGGGTTTGTTCGTCAGGGATAACTGTCCCGCTTTTCTTTCTTAGAAGACTAACGATGAGCAACTCCCCGGGAAGATTTATTTCCTTTATCGCTTTCCCCACCATTTCTTGCGAAGCAGTAAATTCCAAGATTCCCAATTCTTTCGTTTCAATGAGATAACCGGTAAGGTGGCTCTCAATGAGTTTATCCCGGATAAGGGAAGCGAAGAGAAGCGTCCCGCTGAGGGTATCTATCCCCAAGGAGCGATATATCTCCGCACGTTGAGGGTCATAGATCCGCGCAATCACCCGTGGAACATTAAAAATTTTCTTGGCCACCTGCGCACTCATAATATTGGTATTATCTCCATTGGTCAAGGCACAGAGGGCATCTGCCCGCTCAATCCCCGCTTCCTTCAGAAGGGCTAAGTCAAAGCCATTCCCCACTAAAGTAACCCCATTAAATGTGTTGCCTAAACGCCTGAAGGCATCAGGATTTTTATCAATCACCACCACATTGTGGCCACCTTCTTGAAGAATCCTGGCCAATTCTGCCCCTACACGGCCACAACCTACGATAATCACATACATTGCTAAATTACTCTACGCTTAAACTGATTTCACCAGTTCTACCAGTTTAGTGAAGGCATCCGGGTCATTGACTGCCAAATCAGCCAATATTCTGCGATTTAAATCCACTTTCGCTTCTTTTAGTCCCTGCATAAAACGATTATAGGAAATCCCTAAGTTCTTGCAGGCAATGGAAATCCTGGTAATCCAGAGTCTGCGAAATTGGCGCTTTTTTACCTTTCGGTCACGATAACTATAGACCAAGGCGCGTTGAACAGTTTCCTTTGCCCGACGATAAAGTTTACTCCTTGCCCCCCAATAACCTTTGGCTTGTTTAAGAATTTTTTTGTGTCGCTTATGCGTGGCTACCGAATGTTTAACCCTGGGCATAACTTCTTCCTCCTTTACAATGAATAGGGAAGTAACTTCCGCAGTTTCTCTCTATCCTCTTTAACCACAAATCCTGGTCGCCGTAAATCAAGTTTGCGTTTCTTTCTCTTCTTACTCAAAAGGTGGCTCTTCCCTGCTTTCGCTCTCTTTAATTTACCCGTAGCAGTAAATCTAATGCGCTTTGCCAGAGACCGCGAAGTTTTCATCTTGGGCATATCTACCTCCACAATCTTCATGCGTGACGGGGAGCAAGCACCGCTACTATATTTCTTCCTTCAATTTTGGGCGGTTTCTCTATTTCTCCCCACTGATTAGCATCATTTAAAAATCTTTCTAACAATTTTTCTCCAATCTCCGGATGAGAAATCTCTCGCCTCCGCTGAATCAAGGTAATCTTTACTTTATCTCCGTACTGAAGAAATTTCTGGAGGTTTCTCAATTTCACCTGATAATCGTGCTCTTCAATATTTGGCTTAAGACGAATTTCTTTAAGATGGTGCAGATGCATTTTTTTGCGCGCCTCCTTTTCCCGCTTCTCCTGCTCATAGCGGTATTTACCATAATCCATAATCCGGCAGACAGGAGGGTCTGCCTCCGGCGCCACCTCCACCAAATCAAGATTACGCATCTCTGCCTGTCTTAAGCCTTCTTCAGAAGAAACTATTCCCAGCTGTTCCCCATTTTCTCCAATGAGCCGAATTTGTTTAGCCTTTATCTGCTCATTTATGCGCAAGAAACGCAATAAACTTTCACCTCCTTTCTACAATCTCCTGCTTCACCCGTTGAATAAAATCTTCCAGAGAAAATTGTCCCAGGTCTCCTTTCTTGCGCTCCCGCACACCCACGGTATTTGCCCCCATCTCTTTCTCTCCCACAATAAGCATATAGGGAATTTTGTTAAGTTGTGCCTGACGGATTTTATATTGCATTTTCTCATCGCGTAAGTCTATCTCCACGCGTAAATTCTCCTCCCCGAGCCGCTGTTTTATCCTCTCGCCATAGGCGAAAAATCTCTCTGCCAGGGGAATAATCACTATCTGCACCGGAGACAGCCAAACAGGAAGCGCACCTCCATAATGTTCAAGCAATGTCCCGATAAAACGCTCCATACTTCCCAGAATCACGCGGTGAAGCATAATCGGCCTTTTCAAAGAACCATCCGCGGAGACATAAGTTAAATCAAAGCGCTCCGGTAAAGCAAAATCACATTGGACTGTCGCACACTGCCAGGTTCTCTTTAAAGCATCCTTTAATTTTATATCAATTTTTGGCCCATAAAAAGCTCCTTCCCCCGGATTTATTTTATAATTTAACCCTTTTTCATTCAAGGCTTTTTTTAAAGCAGCCTCTGCCCTTCCCCATTCCTGGTCAGTGCCAATTGATTTTGAAGGGCGGGTGCTCAATTCCACTTCATACTCCGTAAAACCAAAAACTCTCATCGTCTGGAGCACAAAATCAATTACTCCTTCTATCTCTTCCACTCCTTGCTCTTCAGTGCAAAAGATATGGGCATCGTCTTGTGTAAATCCCCTTACACGCAAAAGTCCATGTAAGACTCCCGTTTTCTCATTACGATAAACTGAACCCAATTCAAAGAAACGCAAGGGGAGGTCTCTATAGCTTCTTATTTTGGATTTATAGATTAAAATGTGGCCCGGACAATTCATCGGTTTCACCGCAAACTCCTGATTCTCTATCTGGAAAATATACATATTCTCTTTATAATAACTATAATGTCCCGAACGCCTCCAGATATCTGACCTCAAGATATGGGGAGTAATTACTAACTGATAACCCCTTTTGAGATGTTCTTTTTTCTCATAATCTTCAATAATTGTTCTTAAAATTGCTCCCTTAGGATGATAGAAAACAAGTCCTGCGCCCGCCTCTTCATGAATGCTAAAAAATTCCAATTCCTTTCCCAATTTTCGATGGTCCCGTTTCTTTGTCTCCTCCAAATTATGGAGATATTCTTCCAATTCTTCTTGTGTTAAAAAACTTGTCCCATAGATTCTCTGAAGCATGGGATTTGTTTCTATTCCATGCCAATACGCTCCGGCAAGGGAAAGTAATTTAAAGGCTTTAATCTTACCCGTAGATGCTATATGCGGTCCACGACATAAATCCACAAATTCTCCACTCCGATAAACGGTCAATCTCTCCTCTGAAATTTCCCTAATTAACTCCAATTTAAAATCCTCTCCCAATTTTCTAAATAAATCCTCTGCCTCAGGCTTAGAAATTTCTTCTCTTACAAAAGGGAAATCCTCTTCTATAATCCTCTGCATCTCCCGCTCAATCTTTTCTAAATCTTCAAGAGTAAACTTGTGGGGAGAAGCAAAGTCGTAATAGAAACCATCCTCAATAGCCGGACCTATCCCCAGCTTTGTTCCTGGGAAAAGCCTTTTTACCGCCTGAGCCATCACATGGGCACAGGAATGTCTTAAAGTCTCCAATTCCATTTAACAATTTAGCAATTCATTTGTTGTGGGCGGTACTGGATTTGAACCAGTGTCCTTCAGTATGTCAAACTGACGCGCTAAACCAGGCTGCGCCAACCGCCCAGATTTTGGGCGAGAAGGGATTTGAACCCTTACGGCCTTAAAAGGCCATGGGATTTTAAGTCCCACGTGTATACCATTCCACCACTCGCCCAAGAGGCGGGAACCGGATTTGAACCGGTGAATAGCGGTTTTGCAGACCGCTCCCTTAGCCACTTGGGTATCCCGCCATTTTCGCAGGGAAAATTACCCCACCAATTTGCCATAATTTAACACGAACAGGCTTGATTTGTCAAGGTAAAAGGAATTTTGCTCTTTAAAATTCAAGAAAAGAATAAATCCACTTGTCCAGTTGAGGAGATTTTATAAAAATTTTATTTTTCCCAAGATTATTTTTGCCAATCGGGATTTAGAACAAGGCGGGATTTTCTGAAAGGAGCCATCCTTGTGGATTAAAATTACTGAAACCTCGGTATTTCCGAAAGGAGTTTTATTTTTCTCTAATCTCTGGGCAACCAGCAAGTCTAAATTTTTCTTCCTTAATTTCTCTTTTGCATTTTTGAGCAAGTTATCTGTCTCCAAAGCAAAACCAATAAGAGTTCTTCTCCCCTTCCTCTTCCCCATTTCATAGAGAATATCAGGCGTTCTTTTTAATCTCAAAACTAAATTCCCTAAACTCTCTTTTTTAATTTTCTCCCGTTTTACTTTTACCGGTTGAAAGTCGCAAACCCCCGCGGTCATAATCAGGCAGTTACAGGAAGGAAAAAATTTCTTTACTTCTTTATACATCTCAGAAGCAGTATTTACTAAGACAAACTTTACTCCCGGAGGAGGATTTAAATCTGTGATTCCACTGATTAAAGTAACCTTATAGCCCTTTTTTTTCGCCTCTTTGGCTAAAGTATAACCTAAGACTCCTGTAGAGTAGTTGGAAATAAATCTCACCGGGTCAATTGGCTCACGGGTAGGACCAGCAGTAATTAACAGATGTAGTCTTCTCTTTAAATAAATAGTGCGGGATAAGCGATAGACGGATTGCTTCATTTCAGTTTAGAGACCACTGCCTGTACTATTTGGGGAAGGGGTGCTAAATGACCAAGCCCAATCTTTCCGCAACCCAGCCTTCCTTTAACCGGACCAACAAATTCATATCCCAATTTCTTTAATTTTTGAATATTCTCCTGAACAATTTTATTCTGATACATATTTTCATTCATTGCCGGACAAAAGATAACCGGAGCCTGTGTAGAAAAAATTGTGCAGGTTAAAAGGTCATCGCAAATACCCTGGGCTATTTTCCCAATAATATTTGCTGTAGCCGGACAGACCAAAATCAGAGCTCCTTTCTCCGCAAGACGAATATGGGCATAATTAAAATCTTTCCCTTGAAGAAACATCTCCGTATAAACTGGATTTTCAGATATACTCTGGAAAGTCAAAGGTCTAATGAGTTCTTGAGCTTCCTTGGTCATAAT
>JAMWCG010000068.1 GCA_023818555.1 Candidatus Omnitrophota bacterium | reverse complement strand
ATTATTTTCTATCTTTACCTCTACCCCTGGAAGCGGTTTCCCCACCGAACCCAAGCGATTTTCACGGGGAGTATTCACAGAAACCACCGGAGAGGCTTCTGTAAGTCCATACCCCTGAAGGATATTAATCCCTAAAACCTCAAACCACCAGATAAGGAAAGGAGATAAGGGAGCTCCTCCACTGACAAAGAATTTTAAAGAATTTCCAAAGCGTCTATGCATTCTTCTAAAAAACAGCTTACCTAAAATTAGATTGAAAGTCCGCAAAACTGCGCAGAGTGCAAAGAAAAAATAAAAAATAAACTTTCTCTTTAAAGAGAGCTCTTTCAACTCTCTCCATATCTCCAGACGAAGAAGCCGTAAGATAGCAGGAACCACCATTACATAGGTAACTTTTGTTTTCTCCATCGTCTCCAGAATAACCTCCGGTCGGAGAGAATGGATATAAGTGACCTTTGCTCCGGAAGAAAAGGGAGCAAGCAGACCGCAGGTCAGTTCAAACATGTGGGAAAGCGGAAGCAAAGATAAGAAGTTATCCCGGTGATCCCAGTTAAAAATCTGATGAATCATTTGGATATTACTGCTAATATTTTTATGCGTGAGCATAACCGCCTTGGGATTACCGGTGGTCCCGGAGGTATAGACAAGCATTGCCAGGTCTTGAGGAGAAATCTGAGGATAGGAAAACGGAAAGTATTCTTTACTTAATATATGCGGGAGAAAGGAAACCCCTTCTCCTTCTAATATATCAAAACAGATTATTCTTCTCAGGGAGGATTGATTTTTTATCTCTAACAGGCCCGGGAGCGCTCCTCCAGAAACAAAGATTGTTTTTATCTCCGCATGGTTGAGAATGAAAAGTATCTCGGGAGGCTTTAAATTTATATCTATTCCCACCACTACTCCTCCTCTACCCAGGATGGCGAAGTAGGCATATATCCATTCCGGACGATTTTCGGATAAAATGGCAATAAGTTCTCCTTTCTTTATCTCCCAACTGTTCATTGCCCAGAGAATTCTTTCTACATTTTCTCTCACCTGAAAATAAAAAATTGCCTCCTTTTTATCCGTAGAGGCAATCTGTAATGCCACTTTATCTTTGAATTTTTCTGTGGCAGTTAAAAAAACATCAACTAGCGTCTTCTCATCCATTCATTTCTTTACCCGGACTTTTCTGAAAACATTTAGTCTCATTCTCCAGAAATCATTCCTTCCACACGCCTATGCGACGATACTTTCTGTAGCGCTGAGCCAGCAATTCTTCAAGGGGAACTTCACAGAGTTCTTTCAAATGGCGCTTGATGGCTTTCTTTATCGTTTCCGCAACTTCCTCCGGATTGCGGTGAGCTCCTCCCAGAGGTTCAGCCAATACTTCATCAATAATCCCCAATTCCAGAAGGTCTTCCGCAGTAAGTCTTAAGGCTTCCGCAGATTCACTGGCTTTGCTTCTGTCTCTCCAGAGGATGGCCGCACAACCTTCTGGCGAAATCACCGAGTAATAGGAATTTTCTAACATCAGAATTCTGTCTCCCACTCCCATTCCCAAGGCTCCACCGCTTCCTCCTTCCCCAATCACTACCACAACAATCGGGGTTTTTAACATCACCATCTCTCTTAAGTTGTAAGCAATGGAATGTGCCTGTCCCCTTTCTTCCGCACCAATCCCCGGATATGCCCCGGGGGTATCAATAAAAACAATCACAGGGATTTTAAACTTCTCTGCCATCTGCATCAATCTCAGAGCCTTGCGGTACCCCTCCGGATGAGCACAACCAAAATTGCGGTAAATATTCTCCTTGGTATCCCTTCCCTTCTGATGTCCCAATACACAAACCTTCGTTTTCTCTAAGAGGGCAAATCCTCCCACAATCGCTTTATCATCCCCAAAAAGTCTATCTCCATGAAATTCTATAAAGTCATTCATTATTATATTTATATAATCCAGGGTATAGGGTCTTAAAGGGTGCCGGGCAATCTGGACTCTCTGCCAGGGAGTAAGGTTCTCAAAAATATTGTGCCGGATGGTCTCCAGTTTCTCCTCAAGGCGCTTTATCTCTATAGAAAGGTCAATCTTTTTGGATTCGGAGAATTTCTTTAACTCCGCAATCTTCTTCTCCAATTCAATAATCGGTTTTTCAAAATCAAGCTCGTTCATCCTCTTTACTAATTAGTAATGCCCTCATGGAAGTTCAGTAAGCGTTGATTTTTATTCCCTAATGATTACTTCGGTTCCCAGAGGAAGAAGAATATAGAGTTCTTCCACTTCCTGATTATACATCCTTATACAACCCTGGGTAATATGTTTACCAATGGTTTCGGGTTGGGTTGTGCCATGGATTCCATAACCCTTTTGAGAAATCCCTAACCAGTGACTTCCTAAGATGTTTTCCGGGTCTCCAGGGGGAATGGCTTTCCCCTCCTTATACCAGACAGGATTAACAATCTTATTTATAATCTTAAAATTTCCCACCGGAGTAACATTGTTGAGGCCGGTAGAAACAGTGTAAACCTTCACTACTTTATCTTTCGCCTTCAGGGTAAGAGTATTCTGGGATTTGTCTACCAAAAGCGAAAATTTTAGTGGGGTCACCTTAAGCCGCATCCCTACCCGCAACGCATCCTCTTTAAGGCTATTTGCCCGTTTCAGGAGTTCTACCGTGGTATTAAAGTATTGTGCAATCTTGGTCAAAGAATCACCTTCTTTTACTTCATAAACAAAATCTTCCTCTGTAATCAGAGGAGAGAAAATAATCTTTATATTTAAATTCCCTAACTCCTTTTGCGCTTCTTGAATTGGCTCTGAAAAATTGGATTCTGAGATTATCTTTTCCAGGATTTTTTTTGCTTCCAGAAGGCGGTTGGTTTTCTCATAAAGCAAAGCAAGTTTAAGCCAGGCTGAATAGAGCCTTCTATTTCTCCCAAAATTCCCATCAATCTTTTCTAAATATTGTATGGCTTTATAAAACTCTCCCTCTCGCTCCGCCTTTTCTGCCTTATGAATTAAATTTCTTAATTCCCAGTTTTTCCCAAATTGTTTAAAGGGACTAAATCTTAATAAAGAAAGAATCACCACGAAAAGCAAAACTCCGCCGGCAATCCCCAAAAGAATTTTTAAACCGCTCTTGAGACTTTTCATCTTTCCTCCTCTATTTATCTTTTCCTCAAGTTATATTTATATCCAGAGATTTCTATCCAGGCTCCGATACTGAATTGCCTCAGCAATATGTTCGGTAAGGATGTTTTCTGAACCGGCTAAATCGGCAATGGTCCGGGCAACTTTCAAAATCTTATCATAACCTCTGGCAGAAATCCCTAATTCATCGATAGCCCTTTTCAAGAGTTCCTGAGAACTTTCCTCTAACTGGCAAAACTTCTTTATTAAGCGACTACTCATCTGAGAGTTAAAATTTATCCCCGTATTTTTGAAACGCCTGAGTTGTATTTTTCTCGCTCTATTCACCCTCTTTCTTATCTCTGAAGAAGGCTCTCCTTCGTTTTTCCCTAAGAGTTCTTTGTATTTCAAGGCGGGAACTTCAATATGGATATCAATGCGGTCAAGCAAAGGTCCGGAGATTTTTGCCCGATACTGCTGGATCTTCCGTGGAGTACAGTGACATTCGCGGGAGGAGCCAAAATAACCACAGGGACAGGGATTCATGGTCGCACAGAGAAGAAAACGGGAAAAAAAAGTTAAGCTCCGGCTCGCCCGGGAAATAGTAATCTGTCCCTCTTCCAGAGGCTGGCGTAAAACCTCTAAGGTATCACGATGAAATTCAGGAAGTTCATCCAGAAATAAAACTCCATTGTGGGCAAGACTGATTTCTCCGGGCTTGGGAACTGCTCCCCCTCCTACCAGAGCAATGTCTGAAGCAGTATGATGGACCATTCTAAACGGCCTGCGGGTGATAAGCGCCTGGTTTGGGGGAAGGAGTCCAGCCACACTATAAATCTGGGTGGTTTCCAGACATTCTTCTCTGGTCATCTCGGGAAGGATAGTAGGGAGTCTTTTTGCTAACATTGTCTTCCCTGCTCCTGGGGGCCCGAGCATGAGAAGATTATGATAACCACTGGCAGAAATTTCTAAGGCCCGCTTTACAAATTCCTGACCTTTTACCTCCGAGAAATCTACCTCATAATCACCTAACCCTTTTAATAAATCCTCTCTTTCTATTCTATAAGGGCTAATTTCTATCTTCCCTTCTAAAAAAGCCACTGCCTCAGAAAGGGTGCGCACCGGATAGGCTTCAATCTCTTCCACTATCCCTGCTTCTGCAGCATTATCCTGAGGGAGAATTATCTTTTTAAATGGAGATTTCCGTAGAGATAAAGCAATGGGCAAAACCCCTTTTACCCTTCTAATCTCTCCGTTGAGGGCAAGTTCTCCGATGATAATAAATTCCTTTAACCTCTCAGAATTCATCTGTCCGGTAGCAGAAATTATGCCCAGGGCAATGGGGAGGTCAAAAATCGGCCCTTCCTTTTTTATATCCGCGGGTGCGAGATTGACGGTAATTTTTCGTGGTGGATAATCAAATTGAGAATTCTTAAGTGCAGATTTTACCCGCTCCTTAGACTCCTTAACCGCGGTGTCGGGAAGGCCCACCACCGCCACTGCAGGAATCCCTCCCCCTACATCTACCTCAATCTCCACTCCGTATCCTTCTAAGCCTAAAACTGAAGCGGAAAAAATTTTGGAAAGCATGCTAATATTTTAAGAAATTAAAGGAAAAACTGCAAGGAATTTCGGTCTATTCTCTCAATTAAGGACTTTCCCTGGGTGAGGGATGCAGAATAGTCTCAATCACCTTTATACCTTCTGGAGACGGAGAAGGCGGGGAAGGAGAGGTTAAATATTCCATAAGATATTTCACCGCCACCAGATTCTCTTCTGCGGTGGGGAGAATGTAATCGGAAGGTGGATAAAAAGAAAAGGCTCCCAGAGGGGGTGGAAGTTCTATACAAAAAGCATAGGTTTTAAATTTCCCATAAGCATAATCTATGCTGTCTCCGGAAACCGGATAGAGAAGATGCGGAATCTGCCCGCTTCTATAATTCTTATTGTTCACTTCCCTCATCCTTTGACTCATCTCTTGAGCGATTTTATTAAAGGTAGAGGCGTCCGGAGCAGGTGAAGAAGTGTGTCCCCAAGGATAGACAATTATCTGACTGTAAGAATGAAAATCAATGAAAGCATTAAAACCCTGAGAAATTAAATCCTGAATAATTTTCACCTCCGTCTCAGAGGCAGGAGAAGGACCACGATAAGTATCGGAGGCAGGATTAGTGCTTGCCGATTGGGGAGGGTCCCAATGGAAATCAAAGTTCCGATTTAAATCTACACCGATTCCGCTATTTTCTATGGGTCTTCTATTCTTTCTCCATAAAGCCTGCGTATTTCTATCGTATTCAAACCCATCCGGATTAACTATGGGCACAATCCAGACTTCGGATTGTTCAAGATAATCTTTTACTTTCTTATCCTGGGGATAATCTTCCAGGATATACTTTGCCAGAAGGCGGGCAGTTTCCACTCCCAACCATTCCCGGGCATGTATTCCTCCGCTTAATAAAATTTTTGCCTTACCCTCCTTGACCTTGGTTATTCTTAAGGCGAAAATTTTTCTTCCTTCAAATGAACTCCCCAGATTGACCGATTCCGCTAAATCGGGATAGGTTTTGGCTAATTCTTCAAAATCACTTAAAACCTCCGCATAAGAATGATAGCGCCCATCCGCATTCCAGGCTAACCCCTCCCGCTCAAGAAAGAAAAATATACAAACAAAAAAGAGAATCTTCTTATAATCTTTCATAA
>JAMWCG010000067.1 GCA_023818555.1 Candidatus Omnitrophota bacterium | reverse complement strand
GGATGAATATACTTTAATCAGGATTCTGGAGAATAATGCTCAGGAGAGATTTGCTCGGCGTATCGCCCACGAAATTATTAGCGCACGGAAAATAAAAAATATAGAGAACACTACGGAACTAGTAGAAATCGTGCTGAGAGCAATTCCTCGCAAATATCATTATGCCCATATTCATCCTGCTACACGGACTTTTCAAGCCCTGCGTATCGCAGTGAATAATGAATTGGATAATCTTGCCTATTTTTTAGACAATTTTTTGGATTTACTTTCCCTGAAGGGAAGGATAGCGGTTATTTCTTTTCATTCCTTGGAAGACCGTCTTGTAAAAAATAAATTTCGCCAGCTGGTTAAGGAGGGAAGACTCAGGATATTGACACCTAAACCCATCAGACCTACTCCGGAAGAGAAGAACGAGAATCCCCGTTCACGCAGTGCCAGGTTACGCATAGGAGAGAGGCTGAGATGAAAGTTACTCATTTTCTTTTTCTGGTCTTTATTTTTACTTCCTTTGCGCTTATCTGTGTCTGGCAGAATATTCACCAGGTAGAGTTAAGTTATCAAATTTTACAGAGAGAAAAGATAATCAACAGTCTCAATGCCCAGAATCGGATTTTGAAATACAATGTAGCCCAACTAAAATCTCCATCTTATCTGGAAAGGAAAATTCTTGCAAAGCAGATAGGGTTGAAATATACGAAACCTGTGTTGGTGATTTCTCCGCTTAAAGAAGAAAAAGATAATTCTTTAAATTTTGTAAAGAAACTTTCTCTCTGGCAGAGAATCAATAAATTAATTTCTAAGCTCTTTACCTTGAAATCACAGGCAGAAGCAAAACCGTGATTTAGCCTTTTTGTTTAGTAAATTAATGATAGAGAATTACAGAAAAAGACAGATATATATATTTTACTTACTTATTCTTACAGGTCTATCTATCATCTCTCTGCGTTTAATCTATTTGCAAATTTTCCGCAGTCCTGCGCTTACAAAGTTTGCCCGTAGCCAGCATTTAATGCACATCCCCTTAGAAGCCAAAAGAGGCACCATCTTTGACCGCAATATGAAACCCCTTGCTTTTAACCTTCCCATCCCTTCAGTATTCGCTAATCCTAAGGAGATAAAGGACCCCATTTATACCGCGGAGGCAATTTCCCGTATTCTGAATTTAGACAAAAACATCCTCTGCGAAAAGTTTGCCCAACAGGATAAATCTTTTGTTTGGATAGCACGGCATATAAAAGAGGAAACAGCTAAGGCTATAGAAAAATTGGCACTCAAAGGAATTTATTTAATTAAAGAAACCAAGCGTTATTACCCCCAGGCAAACAGTGGTTCCACGGTCTTGGGCTTCTGTGGTATAGACAATAATGGGTTAGAGGGGATAGAACTAAAATATGACCAGCAATTACGGGGGAGGCCGGGATATTTAATTTCCGCTAAAGATGCCAAAAGGAGAAGGCTTTTTTTCTTAAATTACGATTACCTCCCTCCCGTGGATGGTTGTGATTTGGTTCTTACCATAGATTCGGTAATTCAGTATATCGCCGAGCGAGAGTTAGAGATGGCGGTTAAGACTACGAATGCCCGTGGGGGTTCGGTGGTGGTAGTTTCTCCTTTTAGTGGGGAGATATTGGCAATGGCAAATTACCCTAACTTTAATCCCAATCATCCGGGAGATTTTGACAAAGATAAGTTACGCAATCGAGCAATCACCGATATGTTTGAGCCAGGTTCTTCTTTCAAGATAGTCACCGCTTCCGCAGCCATAGAAGAAGGGATAACCCATACAAAGGAGAGATTTTTCTGTGAAAATGGTTCTTATAATATGAAAACCCATGTTCTCCATGACCATCAACCCCACGGTTGGTTAACTTTTGCTGAGGTAATTGGCTATTCCAGTAATATCGGGACAGTAAAAGTAGCCCAGAAACTTGGCTTAGATAGACTTTATCCTTACATTTATGCTTTTGGTATAGGTAAAAGAACGGGAATAGAACTTCCGGGTGAAGCGGATGGTTTCGTCAGACCCTTAAATGAATTATCCAAAACCTCTATCGGAGCCATTCCTATTGGACAGGAAGTTATGGTCACTCCACTCCAATTGACCATGGCGATGTGTGTTATTGCTAACGGTGGTTACCTTATAGAACCCCATATAGTGAAAGAAGTGAGAGACAGTAAGGGAATTCCCTTAAAAATATCTCCTCCACAGAAAATGAAGAGAGTGCTCTCTCCTTCTACTGCCGAAGTGATGGCTCAGATATTAAAGGGAGTGGTAGAGTTTGGGACGGGTAAACTGGCAAGATTGAAAGAATATACCTGTGCGGGGAAAACCGGGACTGCCCAGAAAGTAGAAAATGGAATCTATTCCCACCGCAAATTCGTTTCTTCTTTTATAGGTTTTGTTCCTCTGGAAAATCCCCAACTGGTGATAGGAGTGGTATTGGATGAACCTCATCCCTATTATGGAGGAGTAGTGTGTGCTCCGGTTTTTAAGCATATCGCTAATGAAGCTCTGAAATACCTTGATTCTCTCTCTTGGGATTTAAAATTTGTTAAGGATAATTAGAAATGAAGGAGACGAGATGAGGCTGAAAGAGATTCTGGAGGGGATAGAGATTAATGCCTCTCTGAGAGATAGAGAAGTATTGGGAATTACCGACCATTCCAAGCAGTGTAAACCCGGATTTCTTTTTGTTGCCGTTCAAGGGAATTCTCAGGACGGAAATGCTTTTATCAAAGAAGCCATAGAACGAGGAGCAAAGGTAATTATTTACAATCAGTCTTTTGTTTTGGATGAGGATGTCCGAAGAAGAGGTGAGGTGGTCTTTATAGGAGTAGAAAATACAAGAGATATTCTGGCGAAGTTAGCCGCAAATTTTTATAGGCATCCTTCTTCCCAAATCAAAGTTATTGGGGTTACGGGAACGAATGGCAAAACTACAACCACTTATCTTATAGAAAGCATTTTGAAAACTGCGGGGTTTAGAACGGGTTTGATTGGGACAATTAACTATCGTTTCGGAGAGCGGATGATTCCTGCTTTAAATACCACTCCGGGAGCAATTCAATTACAAGGATTATTCTTTAGCATGCAGAAAGAATTTGTAGATTATGCGGTAATGGAAGTTTCTTCTCATGGCTTAGAACAAGGAAGGGTGGATGAGATTTTTTTTCATGCCGGTATTTTTACCAATATTACTGTAGACCATTTAGATTATCATAAGACATTTGAAAATTATTTTCACGCCAAAGCAAAACTCTTTACCCGCCTCAACTCTTCCTCTTGGGCAATAATCAATATAGATGACCCACACGGAAAAGAGATGCTCATCCGGACACCTGCAAAAACGATTACCTATGGAATTGAACATCCTGCGGATGTGGAAGCTCAGAGGATTTATTTGCATCCGGAAGGGAGCGATTTTAGAGTGAACACCCCTTATGGAGAGATAGAGATTAAAACTTCCTTGTTGGGCAGACATAATATTTATAATATTCTGGCAAGCATATCTCTGGGAATCGCCGAAAATATTCCTTTAGAGACAATAAAAAATGGGATACAAAAAATCTCCGGGGTAAGTGGGAGATTAGAGCCGGTGGATGTAGGACAACCTTTTAAAGTTTTTGTAGATTATGCTCATACCGAAGATGCTCTAAAAAATGTTCTTTCTTCTTTGAGGTTCATTTGCCGGGGAAGAATAATCGTGGTCTTTGGCTGCGGTGGTGAAAGATGTAGAGAGAAGAGACCTTTAATGGGGAAGATTGCTTCCCAATTAGCGGATTTTGTTATTCTTACTACCGATAATCCCCGTTCAGAAGAACCGGAGGCAATCATCAGTGATATAGAAGGGGGCTTCCCGCCGGGATTTAACCGCTATCAGGTAATTTTAGACCGTTACGCAGCTATAAAAGAAGCACTCTCTATGGCTGGGGAGGGAGATACTGTATTGATTGCCGGGAAGGGGCACGAACCTTACCAGATATTTAAAAATGTCACTGTTCCCTTTGACGACCGGATGGTAGTTAGAGAGATTCTTTTAGAAAATAATTTTTCTGAATGTAAAAATAACTATGGCGGAATTTAAGGCGAGAGAGATTTTGCGGGTTACGGAGGGAAAGCTTCTCCAGGGTAATTTAGAAACGACTTTTCAGGGAGTTTCTACAGACTCGCGTTCTCTTAAGCCAGGAAGTATTTTCATCGCCTTGAAAGGAGAAAATTTTGATGGGCACCATTTTGTCAGCGAAGCTCTGGCTAAGGGAGCAAAGGGAGCCATTGTGGAGAGGCCGGTTAGGAGAGAAGAGAACTCGCATTTCTGTATCTTTCAGGTAACAAGTAGCCTTTCTGCACTTAGGAAAATCGCTGCTTACCACCGGCAGAGGTTCAGTTTACCCATTGTGGCTATCACGGGAAGCAATGGGAAAACCACGCTGAAAGAACTGGTTTATCACCTTCTCTCCCCTTGCTTTACAGTTTTGAAGACTCCCTATAATTATAATAATGAAATTGGTCTGGCGCTTACACTTCTGGAACTAAATCCCGTTCATCAAGTAGCGGTTCTGGAATTAGGGATAAATCATGTAGGAGAAATGGAAAGACTGAGGGAGATGGTTAAGCCCGAGATAGCGGTCTTTACTAATATTGGTAAAACCCACTTAGAGTTTTTGGAAAATCCTTGGGGAGTTTTAAAGGAAAAAATCGCTTTGTTAAGACATTTTAATAAAAAAAATACAGCAGTTTTCAACTCCGATGACCCTCTCTTAAGAAAATGGTTCCTCAGAGAGCGAAGGAAATTCTCTCTGATTAGTTTTGGGATAGAAGAGGAAGCAGACTTTAGAGGAAGGTCTTTAATCCTTTCTGATAAAGAGATAAGATTTAGAGTTAAAGCAGTAGATTTTGCTTTACCCTTGGTAGGAAGGCACAATGTCTACAATGTTCTGGCTGCTATAAGCACCGGAAGTATCTTTGGTATCTCTCTAAAAGAAATGGCTTTGAGTTTAAAAGATTTTCATCCTCCGCGGATGCGGATGAATGTTTTACGCATTAACCAGGAAGGAAAGAAGTTTATACTTATTGATGACACCTATAATGCCAACCCTCAATCGGTTATCTCGGCACTGGAATCTTTTTCTTATTTTAAAGCTTCTGGGAAAAAAGTCCTCATTCTGGGGGATATGTTAGAGTTAGGTAGTTGGGCGCAAGCCTGCCATGAAGAAATAGCTTTATTTTTACGCGAGAAGAAAATAGACATTTTGTTAACCTTTGGCAAATATACACAAGAGATTGGCAAAATAGTTATCTCCTCAGGGAAGATAAGGGAGGTGAGACATTTTACTACGCATGCGGAAATCATTGAATTTCTTAAAGAGAATATAGACACGGGAGATGTCCTCTTGGTTAAAGGTTCACGGTTGATGCATATGGAGAAGGTTGTGCAAGGAATATTGAGCGAAGAAAGGGTTAGCGTTATTTAAAATGTTCTATTATCTTTATTTTTTGCGTTCCCTTTATTCAGGGCTGAATGTATTTCGTTATATCACTGTCCGCGCCGCTCTGGGGAGTGTTACTGCTTTTTTTCTCAGCATGGTGTTTACTTATCGGTTAATTCGCTTCTTAAGAATGCACAGCATAAAGGAACCTTTACGGGAAGAAAAAGATTTTATTCTCCATAACAATTTTAAACACAAAGAAGGCACTCCGGGGATGGGAGGGATAGCCATAATTTTGGCTATAATTTTGAGTACCCTGCTCTGGGCAGATATTTTAAATTCTTATATTCATCTTTGTCTATTTTCCCTTATTTACTTAGGCTCAATTGGGTTCTGGGATGACTATCTGA
>JAMWCG010000066.1 GCA_023818555.1 Candidatus Omnitrophota bacterium | reverse complement strand
AGAAAATATAAAGGAAGTAACTACTTATGGCGATATTGTTTTTGTGCATGACCCACAGCCGATAGCCCTGATAAGAAAGAAATCCAATAACAAGTGGATCTGGCGTTGTCATGTAGATGTATCAAATCCAAATCAAAAGGTATGGGAATTTTTAATGGATTTTATTGTCCATTACGATTCAGCGGTATTCTCAGCCCCTGCTTTTTCACCACGGTTACCAATAAGACAATTTTTGATTTCTCCTTCCATTGACCCATTGAGTGATAAAAATAAGGAATTATCCCCTGAAATTATAGACTCGGTACTGAAAAAATACGGTATCATCAAGAATAAACCTATACTTACACAAATCTCTCGTTTTGACCGCTTAAAGGATCCAGTTGGAGTTATAGAGGCTTACAGGCAGGTCAAAAAATATATTAATTGCCAGCTTGTTTTGGCCGGCGGCACAGCAGAAGATGACCCCGAAGGGATAAAAGTCCTGGAAGAAGTGCGGGAAAAAGCTGCACAAGACAAAGATATACACGTTTTACTTTTGCCTCATAACGATATTGAAGTAAACGCATTACAGAGAGCATCAACGATTATTATACAGAAATCTCTGAAAGAAGGTTTTGGCTTAACTGTTGCCGAGGCCCTCTGGAAGGCAAAGCCAGTGGTTGCTTCCAATGTCGGAGGGATTCCTTTACAGATAAAACATAAATATTCTGGATTGCTTTGTCATTCAATTGAGGGGGCTGCCTTTGCCATTAAGCAATTGCTCAATAGCCCGGAATATGCTAAGAAATTAGGCGAAAATGGCAGGGAGCATATAAAGAATAACTTTTTACTTACGCGCCACCTTAGAGACTATATGCTTTTGTTTCTTTCGCTATATCATCCAGAAGACGTGGTTTATTTATAATTAAAGAGTATTGTCAGATGAATATAAACGGATGGATATTTATGATTTTTTCTTGGGCAATGATTTTAGGCTTGGCAGTGTTTTGCTTTAATAGAATATTTAAAAAAGGTCTGGGTGGAGAAGAAAAGAATATTGGTAAGAAATAAATAAATTTCAAATCAACCCTTTTCTCTTGGGCAAAATTTTCGCTCCGCCGTTTTAGGGGTTGGACAGGAGGGGCGCAAGAAGAAAATATATTGGGAATTATAATTTTGTTGATGAGCCGTTGTTATGGTAGTAATCTTTAATGGAGTAGGATATTTGAAAAATAGCCTTTCGGGTATTCCTCATACGAAGGACACTTCTTCTCTTTATTCACCTCCCTCAAACTTCTCCGTCTCTTTTTTAACCAATCTCTTCTGAGGGCAGGGAAGTTTTTTTGCTTTTACAAATTTTTCCACCATCTCTTTAGTATTGACCACTTTCAACTCCTTAAAGAGGAATTCAAATTTAGCCTCTAAGTCCTCGCGAATTCGGGAACGGATGTCCTCAGGCAGGCTCATCAGTTCTTTTTTGAAAGGGCCGAATGCTTTCTTGCGTGTCTTATAATAAAACTGTTCATCGGTTTGTCCTGCTTCTCTCTCTTCAGAAAGATTTTCTCTGATCCAAGCATAAATCTTCTCTTTCAAATCCCGGGGGAAATAGGGAGATTCAAAAATCATATTCTGAAATTCGGTGGCTAAGTGTACTTCTGCAGTTTCTACCTCCGGGAATTTATGAAATGCCTCCGCAGGGAGTGTAGATGCTCCATGTTGAACCGCACCTGCAAGTTTATACTTTTCTCTGGCTAATTGGGAGAGGGTTCTTAAGGTATCAAAATCAAGTTTCACTTTTGCCACGCTTCCATCCGGTAAAACCACCCCACCATGAGCTGTTCCAGTCTGGACACTGATTTTACTAATCCCTTTCAGGTCTCCCATAAATTCTAAGTATCCGCTCATAAATTCTTCTAATTCCTCGGGAGTGGAATTCTTCCCCCCTACCTCTCCAATCTCTGCCCCAATGGAAATATCTAAACCGCGCGGTTGAAGAGCCCGAATAAATTTGCTCATTTCTCCAGCTACTTCAAAATTTATTCTCTGTTGTTCTCTTATTGTCGGCTGGGATAAATCTACAAGGGTCGAGCTATCAATATCAATGTTACAAAAACCATGTTGAATGGCTTCCCTAATTAATTCTTTCAGACTTTCTTTCTCTTTCTCGGGATTCTCTTTATATCTTTTAGCATTCACCTGAAAGTGGTCTCCCTGAATAAAAAGAGGTCCTTTATAACCTTCCTTTATTGCCGAGGCAATACATACTCCAGCATACTCCTGAGGTCGCTGATTGGTATAACCAATTTCAGAACGGGCAATCTCAAAAATGAAAGCCCCGGAATTTGTCTTTAGAGCGGTCCTCATCACCGCTCTTGCCAAATCATAGGTGAGCCCCCTCAGATTTATGGCGGGAACGGTAAAACCTCCTATCTTCCCTTTAGCCCGTGCTTCATATAATTTCTGGATAGAAAAGGGATAAATCCCCTCCTCCTGAGCAGTTAGCCAGATGATTTCAAATACTTTATCTTTTACTTCCTGGTCGCTACTTAAACAAAGAGTTTCTACTAAATCATCAATAAATTTGTCTCTAATAAGCCCTGCGTTTTTTATTTTTATTCTTCCTCTATTTACCGCAATTGCTTCTTCTAAATTTAGGTATAATTCTGCCCGGCCCTGATAAACCATTGCCAACCTCCTGATTTAAAAGTTTATTTTAGAAAGATTAAGAATTAAGACTACCCCGGATTATTCAGCTAAAAGGTGGTATCTTTCTATGTTGAGACTGGCGATTTCCTGAATTCGCTTCAATTCTTCTTTTGCCTCTGGAGAGAGCAGGTGTTTAAATCTTCCCTGAAGTTTGAGATATTCTTCCACCGGTTTTGGCTCTTTAAGTTTATAAACATTGACCAGTTTCCCAAATTCAAATTCCAGTAAAGGGAAAAGCCCCGTCTCCACTGCCAATTTCGCTACCGCATAGGTTAAACCTGGGTCGTGTCTCCAACCCAAAGGACAGGGGCAGTGAATATGGATATATTTGGGACCTCTTAAAGATAAGGCTTTCTTGACTTTCTTCTGTAAATCCCGGGGGAAAGATACAGTGGCTGAAGCTACATAAGAAATCCCATGCGCTATAGCAATCTCCAGCATATTTTTTTTTGGCCTAATGTTTCCAAAGGAAAATTTCCCTACCGGTGTGGTGGTAGTATTGGTACCCGGAGGAGTAAGCCCTGAGCGCTGGACGCCTGTGTTCATATAGGCTTCATTATCATAGCAGATGCTCAATATATTATGTCCTCTCTCCCACATTCCGGAAAGTGCTTGAAGACCAATATCCGCAGTCCCTCCATCTCCTGCCTGAGAAATAATATTTATCTGCTCAGCCTTGCCTAAGTATTTTAAGGCAGATTCTACTCCTGAGGCTACCGCGGCCGCATTTTCAAAAAGGGAGTGAATGAAAGGAACTTCCCAGGAGGATTCCGGATATCCGGTAGAAAATACCTCTAAGCAACCAGTGTTGTTGACCACAATTACCTTTGGGCCAGCAATGTCCACCACCAGTCTCGCTGCCAGCGCCTGTCCGCATCCGGCACAGGCAGTATGTCCGGGTGAAAGTAATGGCTTGTACATTTCTTCGTTCAGCGTTGAGAGTTTGGAGATAAATTCAAATCCATAAATTCGCAATCAGTTTGTCTCCCAGAAAGTTTTTCAAAAACTGTTTTAAGCGAACCTTTAGTAATATCTCTTCCCCCCAAACCGGCAATAAATCCACTCACCTTAGGGCTTTCTTTTTTCCCTGCAAAGAGAGCCTTTATCTCTGTATATAAAGGACCAAATCCACCCAAAGAAACCGCTTTTTCTAAAACTGCAATCTCTTTTATATCCTTTAATGCTTGATAAATTTCTTCTTGAGGAAAGGGACGGTAGGTAATTATTTTGAGAAGCCCCACCCTTTCTTTTTCATTACGCAACTCATCAATGGTTTCCTTAATTGTTCCACAAACTGAACCCATCGCCACAATTACTTTTTCTGCCCCCTCCAGAAAATACCCTTCAACCAACCCTCCCGACTTTCTACCAAAAACTTTAAAAAATTCTTCGCCTATCTCGGGAATTATCTTTAAAACTTCTTCCATTGTTTTCTGAATTGCGTAGCGTGTTTCCAGATAATAGTCAGGACCTGCCAATACACCTAAGGTTAAGGGATTCTCCGGATCAAGTTTATAATCCAGTTGATAGGGAGGCAAGAATTTATCTACCAGTTCTTGCTCGGGAATATCTACTACTTCATAACCGTGGGTTAAAATATAACCGTCAAGATTGACCATTACCGGAAGTAAGATGCGTTTATCTTCACTTAAGCGATATGCCTGAAGATGTAAATCTACTGCCTCTTGAATAGTCTCTGCATAGAATTGAATCCATCCCGTATCCCTTGCGGTAAGGGAATCCTGCTGGTCATTCCAAATATTGATGGGAGCAGAAACAGCACGATTAGCACAGGTTAAAACTAAAGGGAGCCTTAATCCGGCGATATTAAAAATAACCTCTAACATATAGAGAAGTCCTTGAGAACTGGTAGAAGTATAAGCACGCACACCGGTGGCGGATGCTCCCAAACAACAGGAGGCTGCGGAATGTTCCGATTCCACATTTACAAACTCCGCCTTTAATTCTCCCTTAGCAACCATCTCCGCCAAATTCTCCGGAATATGTGTCTGGGGAGTGATGGGATAAGCAGAAATTACTCCCGGTCTGCATAAAGCCACTGTCTTAGCAATTGCCTGAGAACCTTCTAAGTATTCCTTCATCCTTCTTGTTCACCAATCATTATAATATCCTTCACGGGACAAACCACTGCACAGAGACCACAGCCTTTACAAAAACTATAATCGCAGTTAAAAGTATTCTTCCCCTCTCCCGTAATACATCCTTCCGGGCAGATAAGTAAACAATTCTTGCAGGCAGTGCAATTCTTTTGCAAAAACTTTGGCTTTTTATCTGTCCTCCAGGAACCGGTTTTATTATTCCTTGCGGAACCCGGTTTTGCAGTGAGATGGATAATCATCTTTCTCCTTTAATTACCTTCTACTTGTTGATTTCAGATATTCAAATCCTCTTCTTGCCGTCTCTATATTCTGCTGAGCAATTTTCCCAGAAAACCGCTTATTGATTGCTTTAAGCAAAGACTCCAGTTTTACCAAGCCAGTAATTGCGCAGAAAGCTCCTAACAAGGCAGTATTCCCCAATGGTCTTCCCATTATTTCCTGAGCAATCTTATTGGCGGGAATAAAAAAGACTTTTTGACTCTTCTTCATTTCAGGAATGGGAAAATCTTCTTCGCTGTTGATTAAGGCAATTCCCTCTTCCTTAAATCCTTTAAAGACATCAAAACCCATTACCAGGGAAGGGTCTACTATGAGAAGATAATCAGGATTGTATACCTGACTGCGTAGCCGCACCGGTCTTTCCGAAATGCGCACAAAAGCATTCATGGGAGCACCCATGCGAGCAGCACCGAAATGGGGGAAAGCATAGGCAAATTTCCCCTCTTCAAAAAAAGCATCACCCAAGAGACTGGCAGTGGTAATTGCTCCCTGGCCTGCACGGGCATGAATGCGGACCTCTTTTAAAAAACCTTTCTCCATCTTCAAAGAAAAAAACTACTTCTTTTTAATTTAAAAATAGCGGTGGATTAGAAATAGAATTTATGGCAAAATAAGTTTTTTTATTATACTCCTTTTATTCAGTCCCGTCAAATGTTTTTTTGTATTGCATTTGGTCGCAATTACTGAACGAAGTGCGAACCTATTTTGAACAAAATCCTGACTAACCTGTGCCTCGCCTTCGGCGAGGCACAC
>JAMWCG010000065.1 GCA_023818555.1 Candidatus Omnitrophota bacterium | reverse complement strand
GTAAAAATTAATGCCAGCTATGAATAGTTTAACCGATTTAACTCCTGAACTATTTCTATGGAAGAGATAATTAAAAAAGCAGATGTTTTAATTGAGGCAATGCCTTACATAAAGGCTTTCCGGAATAAAATTTTCGTGATTAAATA
Source organism: Candidatus Omnitrophota bacterium (assembly GCA_023818555.1). Classification (GTDB taxonomy): domain Bacteria; phylum Omnitrophota; class Gorgyraeia; order DTHP01; family DTHP01; genus DTHP01. The sequence continues at coordinate 5,701 of JAMWCG010000065.1, read as the reverse complement.
TGGAGGCAAAATAATTCTCAGTGAAACTGCACAAAAAAATCTTTTAGAGGACCTTATTTTTTTATATTTTGTAGGAATAAGACCTGTGCTTGTCCACGGGGGAGGGCCGTTTATCAATCAGAGAGCGGCACAATTGGGCAGAGTAGCGAAGTTTGTAGAGGGAAGAAGGGTTACGGATGAGACGATGATAAAAATTGTGGAAGATACCTTGAAGGAGATAAATCAGAAACTGGTGAGTATGGTTAAAGAACTCGGGGTGGAGGCAAGGGGATGGGAGGGGAGAAAAGAAGAAATTATTAGGGTGAAGAAGAAAATGGAAGGAGAGATTGATTTGGGTTTTGTGGGAGAAATTACGGAAATAAATTCCCAGCCCATAAAAACTGCTTTAAGGGAGAAAGCCATTCCTATAATTGCCCCCTTAGGGAAAGGGAAAGATAAACTTACTTACAATGTGAATGCCGATGAGGTTGCTGCAGCGATTGCGGTAAATCTTAAAGCGGAGAAGTTGATTATTCTTACCGATACGAAAGGGATTTTACGCAATCCCGAAGACGAGGGTTCTCTAATCTCCACCCTTACTCAAAAGGAAGTAGAAGAGTTGATTGAGCGAAAAGTGATTCAAAGCGGGATGATTCCTAAGGTAAAGGCTTGCATAGAAGCACTGGGAGGAGGGGTGAAGAAGACGCATATTGTAGATGGGCGGATTAGTCATGTAATACTCCTGGAGATTTTTACGGATAAAGGGATAGGAACGGAGATTGTAAAAGGATAGAGTAGATATTGAGGGAAGGATGAAGACAGAAGAGGTAATAAAGTTGTATGAGAAATATGTGTTGAATACTTATACGCGTATGCCAATTTCTCTTGCCAGGGGTAAAGGTTCGCGGGTTTGGGACCTGGAACAAAGAGAATACCTTGATTTCTTCCCTGGCTGGGGGGTAAGTGGTTTAGGACACTGTTATCCGAAGGTAACCTCAAGCATAAAGGAACAGGCAAAGAGACTGCTCCATGTTTCTAACAACTACTATCATCATCTTCAGGCACGTTTGGCAAAGAAAATTATTGAGCTTTCTTTTCCAGGAAAAGTATTTTTTTGTAACTCAGGAGCAGAAGCTAACGAAGCAGCCTTTAAACTGGCACGCATCTACGGAGGAGGAAAAAGATTTGAAATAATTTCTTTTGAAAATTCTTTCCATGGAAGGACTTTGGCAGCTATCTCGGCTACCGGTCAGAAGAAATATCAGGAAGGTTTTGCCCCTTTAGTTCCCGGTTTTGTTTGTGTTCCTTTCAATGACTTCAAAGCAGTAGAAAAGGCGGTTAGTGAAAAAACGATTGCCATTATCATTGAATTGATTCAGGGAGAGGGAGGTATAAGGATAGCAGATTTTGATTTTGTTAAGAAACTGCGTAAGTTGTGTGATGAAAGGAGGATGCTTTTAATTGTAGATGAAGTGCAAACGGGAATGGGGAGAACTGGAAAAATTTTTTGTTACCAGCATTATGGAATAATTCCTGATATTATGACTTTAGCAAAATCTTTAGGAGGTGGTTTACCCATTGGAGCGATGGTGGCGCGTGAAGAGATTGCTGACCTTTTTAAACCGGGAATGCACGCTTCAACTTTTGGAGGAAGTCCGGTGGTCTGCAAAGCAGCACTTGCAGTTTTTGAGACAATCCAAAAAGAAAATCTTTTGAAAAATTGTCTTGAAATGGGCAATTATTTAAGAGATAGACTTGCGGGTTTAAAGGAAAAGTTTAGTTTTATTAAAGAGATAAGGGGGATGGGATTAATGTTAGCGCTGGAATTGAATATCCCCGGAAAGTCTATAGTGGAAGAGTCGGCTAAAAATGGTCTTTTAATAAATTGCACTCAAGAACGGATTTTACGGATTATGCCGGCAATAAATGTAAAAAAGAAAGAGATTGATAAAGCAATCCGGATATTGGAAAATGTGCTTAAGAATACCAGCTTAGCAGTGGAAAGCAAGTAAAATGAAAAGGGATTTTATTAGTATAAAAGATTGGGAGAAAGAGGAGATTGGAGAAATTATTCAATTGGCAGAAGCAATAAAAAATAACCCCCAAAAGTTTTCCTCTCTATTGAAGGGGAAAACAATTGTGCTCGTTTTTGAAAAGCCTTCTTTAAGAACCTATGTTTCTTTTATGGTAGGGATGTATCAGTTAGGAGGAAATGCTTTATATTTAGGTCCCGAGCAAGCAAAGTTAGGGATTAGAGAACCGATTAAGGATATTGCCCGGACATTGAGCAGATATGTGGAGGGAATAGTTTTACGCACTTTTTCCCATGAGAATGTTTTGCAGATGGCGAAGTATGCCACTGTTCCGGTGATTAATGGATTATCGGACCTCCTCCATCCCTGTCAGGCTTTGTCAGATATTTTTACCATAAAAGAGAAAAAGGGTAAAGTAAAGGGAATTAATTTAGGATTTATTGGAGATGGGAATAATGTACTGCACTCTCTTCTTTATGGTTGTAGTAAATTGGGGATAAACCTTTATATCTCCACGCCTAAGGGATATGCTCCAGATAAGGATATTTTAGAAGAGGCAAAAAAGTTTGCTTATAGAAGTAAAGCGGAAATTAAATTGTGTAGTTCTCCCTTAGAAGTAGCAAAAAATGTAGAATTTCTCTATACGGATGTTTGGGTAAGCATGGGCCAGGAGAAAGAAAGGAGAAAGCGATTGCAAGATTTTAAGGGCTTTCAGATTAATAAGAAATTACTTTCTCTGGCTAAGAATACTCCTTACATTCTTCACTGTCTTCCCTGTCATAGAGGGGAGGAAATTACTGATGAAGTCATAGAGAATGAAAAATCGCTTGTCTTTGAACAGGCAGAAAACAGATTACATCTTCAGAAAGCAATCCTGATAAAACTTTTAGGGTAAATAGAGGTGGACGATGAAGAAGACTGTTTTGGCTTATTCGGGAGGATTAGATACCTCAGTTGCTTTGCACTGGTTGAAGAAAAAAGGGTTTAGTGTAATTGCTTTTTTGGCCGATGTTGGCCAGGGTAAAGATTTAAGGAAAATTTCAGAAAAGGCAAAATTAATCGGGGCAGATAATGTTTATGTCAAGGATTTGAAGAAAGAATTTATAGAAGAGTATTGCTGGAGAGCTCTAAAGGCAGGCGCTATTTATGAAGGTAAGTATTTCTTATCCACTGCCTTAAGTAGACCTTTGATTGCCAAATACTTAGTAGAGATTGCTAAAAAAGAAAAAGCAGAGTTTGTTTCTCACGGTTGCACAGGGAAAGGAAATGACCAGGTCCGTTTTGAAGTTTCGGTTTCCTTACTTGCCCCGCATTTAAAGATAATTGCTCCTTTAAGAATCTGGGAATTGAAATCGCGGGATGAAGAAATAGAGTATGCGCAAAAAAATAACATTCCTGTGGAGATAACCAAAAAGAGCCCTTACTCTATTGACCGTAATCTCTGGGGAATAAGTATTGAATGTGGGAGATTGGAGGACCCCTGGAATGAACCTCCTGAAGATGCCTATCAGATGACTAAATCTATTTCTGATACCCCTAAAAATCCTTTATATCTGGAAGTCTATTTTGAGAAGGGGATACCTGAAAAGATTAATGGTAAAAAATTTATCTCCATAGATTTGGTAGAAAAACTGAATAAATTGGGAGGAGAATATGGAATCGGGAGGACGGATTTAATAGAGAATCGTTTAGTGGGGATAAAAAGTAGAGAAATCTATGAAGCACCTTCTCCCACCATCCTTTATTCAGCCCATCAAGAATTGGAATCTTTGAATTTAGACCGTGAGGTTTTACATTTTAAACCCACTATTTCTTCTAAATATGCAGAACTCGTTTATTACGGACTCTGGTTTACCCCTTTACGGAGTGCTTTGGATAGTTTTATAGATAAAATTCAGGAGAATCTCACTGGTGCTGTGCGTTTGAAACTTTTTAGAGGTGCTTGTATTCCCGTGGGGAGAAAGTCCCCCATTTCTTTATATAAAAAAGAACTCGCCACTTATGGTAAAGAAAGTAAATTTGACCAGAAGTTAGCCGAAGGTTTTATTAAAATCTGGGCAATGCCATATAGATATCAAAAATCAAATAGCAAATAGCAAATATAGAGGGAGAAAGATGGGGGAAAAATTGTGGGGAGGGAGGTTTAAGAAAAAACTGGATAAAGAGATTTTTGAATTTACCAAAAGTATTTCCTTTGATAAGCGCTTGGCATTTTATGACATAGAAGGAAGTATTGCCCATGCTAAGATGTTAGGGAAATCTGGAATTATTTCCCAAAAAGAAAAAGAATTATTGGTAGAAGGATTAAAGGAGGTAAAGAAAGAAATTCTTAAGATTAAATTTGAAAATGAGGAAGATATTCATACTTTGGTAATCAATCTCTTAAGAAAAAGAGTAGGAGATGTTGCTGACAAATTACACATTGGAAGGTCAAGGAATGACCAGGTAGTTTTGGATTTGCGTCTTTATTGTAGGAATGAAGTCAAAGAGATAATTGGGAGAATAAGAAAATTGCAAATAAGTTTATTGGAGAGAGCAAAAAAACTAAAGGCTCTAACTATACCTTTCTATACCCATCTTAAAAATGCCCAGTGTATAATCTTTGCACATCAATTTTTGGCTTATCTGCAAATGTTGGAGCGAGACAAAGAGAGATTAAAAGAATCTTTAGAAAGAATAGATATAATGCCCTTGGGGAGCGGGGCGGGCAGGGGAAGCACTTTACCTTTGGATAGGTTCTTTTTGGCTAAAGAATTGGGTTTTTCCTGTGTCTCCGAAAATAGCCTTGATGCGGTAAGCGATAGAGACTTTGTAATTGAAGTCCTTTCTAATCTCTCTATTTTAGGGATGCACCTTTCACGGATTTGTGAAGATTTAATTTTATTTTCTTCTGATGAAATCGGCTTTATAGAGGGAGACGATGCCCATTTTACAGGTTCAAGTATTCTGCCCCACAAGAAAAACCCTGACCCCTTAGAACTTATCCGCGGCTATTCTGGAAAGATTTACGGGGATTTGATTTCAGTTTTGGTAACGATGAAAGGTTTACCTTTAAGTTATAATCGGGATATGCAACTGGATAAACCTCCCCTATTTGATTCGGTAGAGATTATCAAAAGGTCAATTTCAGTTTTAGGGAAAATTATTTCTAAGATAAAGGTCAATGAGGAGAGATTAAAAAAAGCCTCTGCAAAGGAATTCCTTTTCTCCACTGACCTGGCTGAATTTTTAGTCACTAAGGGATATTCCTGGCAGAAAGCACATACCTTGGTGGGGAAATTGATTTTAGAGAGTGAGGAGAAGAAAAAGCCAATTAGAGAAATGTCTGACAAGCACCTAAAAAAAATTATTCCTGAATTAAATAAAGAAATTATTTCTGAACTCCTTGAACCCCTGAAATCCGTAAGGAGGATTAAGACCTACGGAGGTTCAAGCCCCGCGGAAGTTACCCGCCAATTAGCGATTTGGGAACGGAGATTAAAAAGGGATTAGCAGGGGAGTATCCTACAGAATCTAAAATTTTCCTTGCCTATTTTTGTCTTCAATAGTAAAATATTTTTCACTTCTGCTCAAGGATTACTGGCTCTTTTTGCATTTTCGGGCCCATAGCTCAGTTGGTTAGAGCAGCTGACTCATAATCAGCGGGTCTGAGGTTCGAATCCTCATGGGCCCAGTCTGTGAAAACCGAA
>JAMWCG010000064.1 GCA_023818555.1 Candidatus Omnitrophota bacterium | reverse complement strand
TTTGCTTTCTGGCGATGTCTTTGGAGGTTATTCTTTACCCAGTATCTTTGATGATGATGAGAAGATGATTTCTCAATACCTCTCCTTTAGCCGAAAGTATTTAGTCAATGTCATTGGTCATTATCGCCAGCATGTTATAAAGAACATTGAGAAATTGGGAAATCTAAAAATAAAGATTTTAGCTCCTTTGCATGGTTTAGTTTGGAGAAATACTCCTCAAAAGATTATCAATTGTTATTTCAATTGGGCGAAAGGGATTCCTGAAAAAGGTAAGATTGTGGTTGTCTTTGGTTCAATGTATGGATTTATGGAAGAGGCAATAGGTTTCTTAGTCCAAATTCTTCAAGAGCAAGGATATAGGACTTTAGTCTTTAAGTTTACGGATAAAGCGTACGATTCCTTAAGTGATGCTTTAGGTGAGATAGTTGATTCAGAAGGACTGGTTTTAGGCTGTAGTATATACGAGAATGAAATCTTTCCCTATATGCGTTATTTTCTCAGTCTTCTCTTGGAAAAAGTAGATGTCCAAAAACCTGTGCTTGTAGTTACTTCTTACGGCTGGAGTAGGGTAGCCAGAAAGAAAATTGAAGAAATTTTTGCGCATACAAATTTTAAAATCGTGGAGATAGTCGATTTTAAGGGGAAATTAAATGGAGAGATAGAAAAAAGCATAAATTGTGCTCTGGAGAAATTTATTTCCTCTCTTACTTAAATGGGATACGCACAAGCCTTAGAAAAAGCATGGAATGATGTTACAAATCTGACTGCAGAAAAGAGGTTCAATATCCGGATGCTCTCCGATGAGTATGAGATTGATGTGGAAAAGAGAAGCGTTTTGTCTCTCTCCTGTAATGCTCCGCCCAAAGAACACATTAGTATAATTTTGCTCCATTATTTAATCCAAAAATTAAAATTAAAGGTTCTGCCTTCTCCCCAGGCTGACTGGATAGACTTTCGCTATTTAGAAGGTGGAAATGTTTATTACCCGGCTTTTAGAAAGAGAGTAATTGAAGTTGTCTTAAGAAAGTATGGGAGAAATCCCGAAGGTTTGTTGGATGTAATCGGAAGACTTCCGGCAAAGAGGATTCAGATTGGAGATATTGGTATAGTAGTTCAAGTATTTGAAGAAATTCCTATACTCATCTCTCTTTATCGTGGAGATGATGACTTTGGTCCGGAGGCAAATATACTCTTTGATAGAAGTATCAAGGCTATCTTTTGCACCGAGGACATTGTCGTCTTAGCGGATATTGTAGTGCATCTTCTTTAAAATGGAATTTAAAAAATTATTCACGGGTAAAAAGGGTATCATCTTTGGTGTGGCGAATGAAAAGAGTATCGCCTGGACAATTGCTAAACGCCTGCATGAAGAAGGAGCTTACACGGTTATCTCTTATCAGAATGAATACTTTAAGAAGAAGATGCAAGGAGAAATCGAAAAGAAGAGGGAGAGAGTAGGGGAGGTAATCTGTGATTTTTCCGATGAAAGTCAGATTGAGAGATTGAGAGGAGAAGTTCTAAAATACATTGAAAATATTGATTTTTTAGTTCATTCTTTAGCCTTTGCTCCCCGTCAAGAGTTTCAAAATCGGTTCTTAGATACTACCTTAGAAGGCTATCTTCTCTCACAGAAGATAAGTGTTTATTCTTTGCTCACGCTGGTGCAGAAATTAGAGCAGGATTTGAACAACGGTTGCAGTATCTTGACATTGACTTTTCTGGGTTCAGAAAAGGTTGTCCCTGGCTACAAAATTATGGGACCGGTTAAGGCTTCTCTGGAATCCTGTCTGCGTTATTTAGCCTATGATTTAGGAGAGAGAGGAATAAGAATAAATGCTATCTCGGCTGGCCCTATACTTACCTCGGCGGCAAAATGGATTCCCGATTTTCAAAAGATGTTAGAGCATCATCAAAAGACCTCGCCTTTAAAGAGGAATATAACCTTAGAAGAAGTAGCCAATACCGCCTTGTTTTTATTGAGTGATTTGGCTTCAGGAATTACCGGAGAAATTATCCATGTTGATTGTGGTTACCATATTCTTTCTCCATAAATTATAAGGTGATGTTAAGCAACAATTTGAAAGATAAAGTCTTAGAATTCCAAAGGAATGAGATTACCGAACATTTTGTCTATAAGATCTTATCTAACATAGCCAAAGATAAGCAGGAAAAAGATATTTTAAACCGTCTCTCTCAAGAAGAATTAAGCCATTATGAATTCTTCAGGACAATAACAAAAGAGAAGGCTTCTTTTGATAAATTTAGGATTCTTTTTTATTCTTTTATTTCGCGTATCTTCGGTCTAAATTTTGGCTTAAAACTTATGGAGAGAGGAGAGGGTCTTGCCCAGGATGGATACAAGGAATTGAAAGGAATCTCACCGGAGTTAGAAAAGATAATTCAAGAAGAAGATGAGCACGAACAAAAGTTGATCAGTTTAATTGACGAAGATAGGCTCAAATATATCAGTTCTATATTCTTAGGTATGAATGATGCAGTAATAGAGTTCATCAGTGCCTTAGCCGGTTTTACCCTAGCTTTACAGAATAATAAAATCATTGCCGGGGTGGGATTGATTACGGGAATCGCTGCTTCTTTATCGATGGGTTGTTCAGAATACCTTGCCACAAAACAGGAAGATTCCGATAAAAAACCCTTAAAGGCAGGTATCTATACGGGGGCTTTCTATCTGGGGACAGTGCTTTTATTCATCTTGCCCTACATCTTTTTCAAGAATATTTTCTTCTGTCTTTTTCTAATTCTTTCTTCGGCAATCTTTCTTATCTTTATTTTTACCTTCTATATTTCCATAGCCAAAGGTCTATCCTTTAAAAAGAGATTCTCTGAAATTACAGCTATAAGTTTAAGTATCGCAGGAATCAATTTTTTGTTGGGTTTAGTGATAAAGAGATTGTTAAGGATTGATGTTTGATGGAAAGTTTTAGTAAAATTAGAAAAGGTCAAATCATCCCTTCTTTTAGCCTTAAGAATCTAAAAGGAGAAACAATTCTCTCAAGTAATCTTTTAAGGAAGAAGAATCTGATTATCTTCTTCTTCAAAAACTTAGAGGATAAACAAAGTAAGGAATATCTGAGGTTACTTAACGGTATCTACGATGATATAAGACAGGATGCAGAAATTTTTGCCGTCTCTTGCGCGAGACAGGAGAGCTTGAAAGATTTTTCTAAAAGGATGGAGATTAAGTTTGATATCTTGGTAGATTCTGATGATGTAGTGAGATGTAAGTTTACAGAAGAATCTTTTAACTTTTTAATCATTACCGATAGATTTTTAAGTCTCTATAAGGCATACTCTTTACTTCCGGATAAAGATGAGATTGTAAGTTCGATTGAGTTCCTGGAGAAACAATGTCCGGAATGCGGAGTATCTACTTGGCCAGAAGAGCTGGGAGAATAAATTTAGGGAGGTGTGTAATATGAAGAGATTGTTACATATCATTGCTACACCCAGAGGAAAAGATTCAAACACTTTGAAAATTTCAAAAGTATTTTTAGAGGGAATTAAGGAGAAATATCCTGAATGTAAAATTGATGAATTAAATGTTTTCACTGACAACCTTCCGGAAATAACTTTAAAGACGGTTGATGGCAAATATGTATTACTCACAGGAGGAGAACTCTCCGGGACCTTGAAGAATGCTTGGAAGAAGATTGTAAAACAAATTGAGAGATTTCTTTCTGCGGATATTTATCTCATCACCACTCCGATGTGGAATTTTAGCATCCCTTACAGATTAAAACATTACATTGATATTATTGTTCAACCTAAATATCTCTTTCAGTATAGCGAAAAAGGACCGGAAGGTTTAGTAAAGAATAAGAAGATGGTTATAATTACCAGTCGAGGTGGAGATTACACCGGAGAGGCAAAACCTTACGATTTTTTAGAGCCCTACTTACGCACAATTTTTGGCTTTGTCGGTATAACCGAGATTAAATTTATAAATGCTCAACCCATGGATGCTTTGGGTGAAGAGGTAGAGAAGAAAAAGATTGAGGAGGCGAAGATTTTGGCAAAAAAGATCGTCGCAACCTTCTAAGAATGGCCCATAAATTTATGATTGAATTAAAGGCAGAATTAAATAGTCCAGAGAGAAAGAAATTATTTAATCCAAGATTTGCCCTAAAATCTCTGGGTGTAACCAGTGGTATGTATGTTGCGGATGTTGGGTGTGGAACCGGATTCTTTACCTTTCCTTTATCCAGAATCGTGGGAGAAGAGGGTAAAGTCTTTGCCATTGATATTTCTCCTCACATGTTAAAAGATGTGAGAAGGCTTATACAAAAAGAGAAACTTAAAAATGTAAGAGTTATACTTTCAAAAGAAAATAAAATTCCCTTAGAATCAAAGAAAGTTGATTTTTGTCTTTTAGCTTCAGTGGTTCATGAGTTAGAGAACCCAAAATTATTCTTTAAGGAATTGAAAAGAATCTTAAAAAATAATGGCAAGTTAGGCATCATTGAATGGAAGAAGATTCCCTCTCCTCTTGGTCCGCCCTTAAAAGAGAGAATCTCTTTGTTAGAGATGGAAAAGATAATTAAGCAGAATAAATTAAAAATTGAGAAAATTATCGGATTGGGTAAATACAATTATGGGTTAGTGGCAAGTTTTCCTAATCAGTTTTTAAAATGAAGGATATAAGAGAAAAAGAGATTGTAGTAGTTGGTGTCTCTGAGAGAGAGGAAAAGTTCGGGCATAAGATCTTTAGAGACCTCTTAAATAATGGCTTTAAGGTAAAGGGAGTAAATCCAAAGAATGGAGAGATTTTGGGTCAAAAGGTTTACCGGAGTCTAAAGGATTTAGAGATTATTCCGGATTTAGTAATTACCGTGGTTTCACCTCAGATTACCGAAAAAATCATAGAGGAATGTAAGGATTTGGGCATAAAAGAGGTCTGGATGCAACCCGGTTCAGAATCGGAGATGGCTATAAAAAAGGCAAAAGAATTTGGGATTTCCGTTACTTATAATGCCTGTTTTATGGTAGAAAATAAAATCTGGTGAAATGAGAGAGTTTTCTCTTCTTTTTGGTGGGAAGGCGGGAGATGGAATTGACCGTGCCGGATTAATCCTTGCTCGGATTTTAAATCATTTGGGTTACAGAATCTATATCTACCGGGATTATCCCTCTTTAATTAGAGGGGGGCACACTTTTTCCATTATCCGCGCTTCCGAGGATAAGATTTTAGCTCACCGAGATAAAGTAGATTTTATCTTAGCCTTAAATCAAGAGACCTTGGAACGGCATAGAGATAGACTCAAAGAGGATTGTCTCTTTTTATACGATTCTGAACAGATAAAATCAAAGATGGAAACAACCTGCGGAATCGGTCTTCCCTTAGGAAAGATATTGAAAGAGGAGAATGCTTCACAAGTGATGCGTAATTCCTGTCTGATTGGTGGATTCTGTAAGGCTTTAGGTATAGATTGGAAGGTCTTAGAGGATGTCTTTAAAAAAGATATCCCTAAGGAATTGGAATTGAATCTAAAAGTTGCGCAAAGAGGATATACAGAATCTAAAGAATTAAGGAAGTTAGAGAGTTTAAATAAAAGCCCCCTTCCTATTCTTACCGGTAACGAAGCTATCGGCTTAGGTTTAATCAAGGGTGGTCTTAAAACCTATATTGCCTATCCCATGACTCCTTCCTCAACTCTTTTACACTTCTTAGCACAAATTGCTCCGGATTTTAATTTAAAAGTTATCCATCCTGAAAATGAGATTGCGGTAATCTTAATGGCTTTGGGATTCGCCTATATGGGAGAAAAAACTGCTTTGGGAACTTCGGGAGGCGGATTTTGTCTTATGACCGAGGGTTTGAGCCTCTCGGGAATGGCA
>JAMWCG010000063.1 GCA_023818555.1 Candidatus Omnitrophota bacterium | reverse complement strand
ATAGAGGAAAAAGATTTTGAACTGGGAAAGTTTTATCTTTTGCGTAAGGCTTTAGATATTCTGCCCCGTAATTTAGAAGAGTGGCTGGAGCGTATTAAATTACCAGAGAGCCAACTGGGTAGTTGGAGAGAGGTTCCTTTAGGTATCCAGAGGAGTATTGTGGAGCTTGCAGCAAAAGAATTGAAAAAGAAGATATATATGCTGCTTAGAGACGATTTTAAGAAACATTTTGCATTTTTGGACGGCAAGACTCTCTCGGGATTGGTAAAGAGTTATTCCAGTATATTAGTATTTAGGCGAAATTTAGATTTAATCCCTCATACTTTGAATGAATGGTTTGACATGATTGGCCAGGTCTATGTCACCTGGGCAGAGGTCCCCCGTGATATCCAGTGGGAACTCATCCAGAAAGCAGCCAGCGAACTCGGTAAAGAAGTCCTAAAAGTAAGTTCTCACGACTTAATTCATCACCATTTTTCTTTTATCAATAACAAAACTCTTTCGGGGATATATGAATATTATAATAGCGATATTGAAGCCTTGCGTCGGCTTTTGATTCTCCCTATGTTAATGAAAGAGGTTCCTTTAACAAATATAATTGAGCCTAAAAATATGTTGGAATGGCTTGCCCATTTTAAAGAAAATGGGATCAGTGTAGAAGGCTGGGAGACAGTTCCCATGCCGGTTCAGCGAAGATTTGTTCAAATACTTGCAGAACACCTAAATAAGAGTCCAGCGGAACTTACTAAAAATGACTTTTGGGTTCCTATTCCTTTATTCGGCCCTGAAGGAACTAATGGCCGGGCATTAATAACTCTTTATTATTTCTATGAGGATGTGAGGATTTTGTTAGAGACGTTAGGTTTTGTTTAGTTCTCGCTCCTCTTTTGTGATTGGTCCTACCCTATTAGGGATACTCTTATTAAAGAAAAGGAAATTTCCCCAAATTCCGGCTGTTTTAGCCTAACTCAATGGGATAGAAAGACTAATAAAAATAAGAAGTTAGAATATTTCTTAACACAGAAAATCCCCATTCCACCCCTGGGGTGGAATTCCCAAACGGTTATTCCTTAAGTAAATCCAAAACGGGGTCCATGGGAATTACTACCGAATATCCAGAATTATTAATCTGAAGATTAGAAATACGATATTTGAGATTGAACCACTCTTCAATAAAAGGGACAAATTGCAAGACTAAACCAATTACCCGGAACCTCAGTTGAGAACCTTCTCCTTCAACCTCCACCACTGGACCACCACTATTTCCATAATAAACCGGACAATCAAGAATAATGGTCTTCTGCTTTACATTCTTCCCGGCAATAATCCCCTTACGGAGCAGAGGCCGTTCATAGTCAATCTGAGGAATGCCCTGGATGCCTAAAGAAGTAGGATAGCCAAAAATAAATACATCATTTCCCTCCAGGACCTCCTCAAATTTCTTTATACTGGTTATATCTACAGTGAGTAAATCTCCGGGAGTATTTTTTACCTTGATCCCTTCTCCAAAGGTTACTCTCTTCCCTGCTTTTACCTGCGGTTCATCTATAAAATCGCCAATCTTTACCACCGCCACATCCTGTTGGGGATGAAACTTCATCTGTCCATTCCCATAGAGTTTATCCAAGTCCAATTCTATTTCTTTGGGAGTAGTAATTTCAATCTCAGCAGGATAGGAAAGCAGAAGGACATTGCTATCCCGCGGAATAAATTCCAACTTCTCCTCTCCTCTCTGTCTTTCTTTCTCCCTGAAAAGCACATGTTTAGCGGTAACAAAAAAGAGACTTTTATGAGTATCAATGTAAAAACCACTGGCTACCGGCTTATTCTCTATCTTTACTAAAACCGGATAACTCAAATTATTGTCCGGAATCGCCCTCCTTGCTTCCCCGGGTGAAGAGAGGAAAAGGAAAATAAGAGGGGTGAGAAAAATTTTCAATTTGCGCATCGCTCCTCCTTCCTTTTAATAAGGGAGAAAAAATTTCAATCCCCACATAACAATTATTCCTAAGATAAAAAACAGGATAGAAAGGGTTGTCTCGCGGGTATTCGGTTGCCGGTGTAATTCCGGAATTAAATCACAAGAGGCAATATAGATAAACCCTCCACTGGCAACGGGTAAAAGAAGTTGGGAGAAACTACTTATCCGGGACGAAAAGAAAAAGCCTAATCCTGTTCCTAAAACCGCACTCAATGCAGAGAAAAAATTGAAAATAAGCGCTTTTGTTTTGCTAAATCCTCCATAAAGCAATATCCCAAAATCACCTAACTCCTGAGGAATTTCGTGTAAGATTATAGCCAGAGTTGTAATTAAGCCCAATCTCAAATCGGTAAAGAAACTCCCTCCCAAAACTAAACCATCTACCAAATTGTGCAGTCCGTCACCCAGAAGATTTAAATAGGTAAAGGGATGGATTTCACATTTTCCTCCTTTATGGCAGTGGCGCCAGCGAAAATATCTCTCTAAGATGAAGAAAATAATAAATCCTAAAATTAAATTTAAGAATACAAAATTTACTTCTCTCGTCTCTTCCAGAGCTTCGGGTAAAAGATGGAAAAAACTCCCTCCCATAAGTCCTCCTGCAGAAAATCCCACCAGGGTTAATAAAATTTTCTGCAACAGTCTTTCTTTAATAAGAAGGCTGAATATGCCGATAAAAGCAATTAAACTTACTAAAATACTTGCTCCTATTGCCCAGAGGAGATTCATAATTTCACCTCCCTTATCTTCTCTTTAACTAAACTAATAATTTTTCCCTTTTCTCCCTCTCCAATCTCTCCCCAATCATTAACTACCATTCCCAATCTCTCATTCAATTGAATCCTTTCAGTTATATAATCAGAAATTTCTCTTTCCCCGGCAAGATAAGACCATCTTTTCCCCAAAATTTCCGCAAACCAGAAACTAATTTTATATTCCTCTTTAAATTCCTTAATTAATTCATTGAGATAATTAGAATTAGAGGTCACGCTCTACATTCTATATTCTTTGATAGTATGCTAATAATTTAGGATAAGCCGTAGGGATTTGTCTCCTTACTTCCTCCATTTCCTGAGTAATGAGTTTTTCTCCTATCTCTTTGGTCCGGTCACTGGCAAAATCATCCAGCCACTCCCGAAAGGTAAGGATAGCATTGAGTTTACAAAACTTTGCCTCTTTACCGGATTTCAAAAGTTCCATAATGCATTTACCGGTTCTGCCACAACGATAACCGGCAGTGCAAAAAGAGGTAAGATATCCTTCTTGAGCAAACTCTCTAACTACCTCATCAAGACTACGCGTATCTCCTAAAATAAACTGCTGTCTTTCTGCCTCCTGTTCATTGTATCTATCACTATAAGCCCCAATACCAATTTTTGTGGAGGCATCGGTCTGGGTGCAACCAATTTTAATCATCTCCTGGCGAATTTCTTTTGGCTCACGAGCAGTAATAATCATCCCGGTATAAGGAACGGATAATCTTATTACTGCAATCAATTTCTTAAAATCTTTATCGGAAACCCTGTATTCTGTCTCTTGCACAAAAGGAGTATTAAAGGCGGGTTCAAGCCTGGGAAAGGAAATCGTATGTGGTCCAACCCCAAAACTTTTCTCCAGTTCCCTTGTATGATAAAGAAGCCCCATTACCTCAAATCTCCAATCATAGAGCCCAAACAAAACGCCAATTCCCACATCATCAATGCCGGCTTCCAGTGCCCTGTGCATACAATAGAGCCTCCAGTGGTAATCTGATTTTATGGTTCCTTCAGGATGAACCCTTTTATAGGTTTCATGGTGGTATGTCTCCTGAAATACCTGAAAGGTTCCAATACCTACATCTTTGAGCTTTCTTAAATCTTCACGAGACATGGGAGGGGCATTGACATTAACCCGCCTAATGGAACCATAACCATTTTTTGTTTTTACCTTAACTTCATAAATAGTTCTTATTGTCTCGCGGATATAATCTACATCTGTGGTAGGATGCTCTCCATAGACCACAATGAGCCGTTTATGTCCAATCTCCCCTGCCAAAACCTCCACTTCTTCTCTTATCTCCTCTAAAGAAAGTTTCCTCCTTTTTACTAAATTATTCTCCCTTCTAAAAGCACAGTATAAACAATTGTTTATACAATAACTGGAACAGTAGAGAGGAGCAAAGGTAACAATACGATTGTCGTAAACAATTTTTTTCACTTTACCTGCAGTCTCAAAAATCTCCTCCCACAAATCTTCGTTTTCTACATTTAAGAGACAGGCAGTTTCATCAGGTTCTAAGGTTTGTATGGAAAGCGACTTTTTCAGAATTTCCCTTATCCGGGAAGATGAAGGAGAAGCGTTTTTACGCAGTTTATCCCAGATTTCTTGCTCATTAATAAAATCCTTCCCCCTATCCAGATAACGCGTAATTTCCTCTTCTGGGATAACCTTTGACAATTCTGTAGAGTAAGTGAATAAATTCTCCATTTTTGCTTATTTTAGCAAAAGAATTATCCTCTGGCAAATATAAAATCTCTTTCTCGGAAAGACTTGTTTAGGGGAAAACTAATTTCAGGGCAGATTGGATATAGTAATTGCGCATGAAGTATTCCCAGATGAGGCCAGTGAAGGCATTCTCAACCATCAAGGCAGGGGTTAAGATGTCCATTCCTACCACAAAGGAACAATTCTCTTTTGGTCTTCCTTCTCTATCTAAATCATTAGCATCTAAAGACTCAATCACAAAACCTTCATGGTTATAAATATTTTTCTCCA
Organism: Candidatus Omnitrophota bacterium; assembly: GCA_023818555.1. Classification (GTDB taxonomy): domain Bacteria; phylum Omnitrophota; class Gorgyraeia; order DTHP01; family DTHP01; genus DTHP01. The sequence continues at coordinate 1,169 of JAMWCG010000063.1, read as the reverse complement.
TAAAATCCCAGGCTAAGAATGCAGGATTATTTTTAAGGTCACCTTCTAAATCAAAGAAGGGAAGGCAGGCTATAGTAATAAAGGGAGCAATTGGCCAGACTCCGTTTTTCTTATTCCCATAACGCAGCCCCTCTCCGGAAATTCCTCCACCCACATCTGCACGATATTCCCATTCATCCCATTTGGGACGCGTCCTTGACCAGCAAGCACTTAAACCCCAGATATTCTCCGGATATCCTTCATCCCGACAAAAGGCTATCTCGGCCTCAATTGCTTTACGAGAATTCTCCCACCAGTCTATATTGTAAAATCTATCCGGACCTAATTTCTTAAAATCAAAGAAAATATGGGCATAAAGATAGGTAAAGAGAGAACCCCACCAGGAATAAACATATCTTTCTCCTGCATTATATTTCCCGAGATTTATCCTAAATCCCGATAAGGCATCCTCAGGGAAAACCCGATAATCAGGATTGGGTGCGCCGATAGCCAATAAAGCAATTAAAAGAATCTCATCGGTATAGAAATCCCAATAACCAAAGAAATTTCCGTTTTTCCAAGCCATACGGAATTGTCTTTTTGAGGGCTCAAAAAAACCCTTCCAATTAATTTGACTATAAAATTCCTCTGCTTTGTCACGCACAATTCCTTTAAAATATTCTCCCGCAGTAAGCATTCCGGCTAAAAGCAATGCGGTATCAATCGTAGAAACTTCTACATCAGGTTTATGATAAAATTTTTCTTTAACCTGGTCCCAGAGATAGAAATGATACAGAAATCCTAAGTAATTTGTTTCGGGATTTCTCTGTAATTCCAAACAACGCATAATGGTTAACAAAGCAAATTCCTCTGCTTTCTGATTAGGGATTAAACCATGTTCAACCGCCAGACATAATCCGGCTAAGGCAAAACCTGTCCCCGCAATATCTACCTCTCCTCGGACATAGGGTCCTGAACGATATAAATCTTTGAGACGAAACTGCTCTTTATAGGCAAAACGGAGTTGCTTTTCCTGAAATTCAATCAGTCTTTTTTTATGAGAATTTTCCTCTTTTGCTTTAACCTTAATCTGAAGCGGAGAAGAAACTGTGTTTTTACCCTGGTCATCAGTAACCATTAATTGCACAAAATAATTCCCAGCTAATACATAAGTATGTCTGGGATTTTAT
>JAMWCG010000062.1 GCA_023818555.1 Candidatus Omnitrophota bacterium | reverse complement strand
GTCAACTTTTATAAATTCTTCGCATAATTCTATCTTTTTAAAGAAAGGATTATTAATATGGATAACAATCCCTCTAAACAACTCATCGCAAAAAAGAACTTTGCTCCCCCCGCCTAAGACAAAAAAGGGTATTCTGTTCGTGTGAGCAAAAACGATAATTTTTTCTATATCTTCCCAGGAGGACGGTTCAATAAATATTTCTGCCTCTCCACCGATGCGTAGCGTAGAATAGCCCTTTAAATCTTTCCCCCACATAATCCTGCCTGCTATACCCAAATCTCTTATGTTTTTACTCAAATTTAATGCTGTCTTAATCAACATTTGTCTAAATCCTCTTTACTAATTCATCAGTAATTGTTGTAATATCTCCCGCCCCCAACATAAGAATAAGGTCATCTTTTCTAATCATCTCCAATAGAGAGGGAATTATCTTTTCTCTCTTTAAGAAGAAAACATCCTTCACCCTACCCGTTTTTCGCAATATCTCCTTCCAGAGCATACAACCATCTATCCCGGGGATGGGATTCTCATCTGCTGAATAGATATCGGTAACTAACAACTTATCCGCAAGTGTAAAAGCATCAGCAAATTTTTCCTTGAGATAGTAAATTCGTGAATAACGATGAGGTTGAAATACAGCGATGATGCGTTTCTTTTTGAAAGTAGAGGCTGCTTCTAATGTTGCTCTTATCTCGTTAGGATGATGAGCATAATCGTCCACAATCATCACCGGGGAAAATTTCCTTATCTGAAATCTCCGTCCTGTACCAGGGTAGGTAGACAGTGCATCCTTTATCTTCTCCCAGGCTATATTCAACTCTCTGGCTACCGCGATAGCCGCCTGTGCATTTAAAACATTATGCCTGCCAGGAATCTGTAAGCTAAATTCTCCCATCTTTTTCCCAAAATAAATACATTCAAATTCTATCCGCCCTGGTTTGAGAAGGATATTCACGGGGTGCACATCTGATAAAGGATTGAAGCCGTAACTCACACAGCGCCGATGGAGCTTAGGAATAATCTCTCTAAGATTAGTATCATCGTAACAAAAGAACACACATCCCATATCTCGCGTTTTTTTCATAAAGCATTGGTAGGCGTAAACAATTTCCGCGATATCCTTATAATGGTCAAGATGTTCATAATCAATATTATTAACGATGGAATAGAAAGGGGAGAGTTTCATAAATGAACTGTCGCTCTCGTCAGCTTCAGCGACCATAAAGCTTCCTCTACCTAACCAGGCATTTGTCTCGTATTGATTAAGCCATCCACCAATGGTCACGGTAGGATTGAAGTCTGCTTTGGAAAGAAGATGGGCAAGCATTGCGGCAATTGTGGTTTTGCCATGAGCACCTGCTACCGCAATACCTATCCTTGACTGCATAATAAAAGACAGGATATCTGCCCGGTGGAGAAGGGGAATCTTTTTTTCTTTTGCTTTTAACAATTCAGGATTGCCAAAAGGTATTGCTGAGGAGTAAACTACGGCATCAGTATCATCTTCTATATTACTCTCTCGGTGTCCAATAAATATCTTGGCTCCTTGTTTTCTTAGTTTATGAATGCAGAAATTTTCTCTTTTATCTGAACCACTCACTTCATAACCCAAAGCCAAGAGGATTTTTGCCAACCCGCTCATCCCAATTCCCCCGATCCCTACAAAGTGGATTTTTTTAAATTGATTTAACATAAAACCCCTTTAGTTAATATTCAAAATCTCTTCTACCAAATCAGCCAGCAGTTTAGCAGATGAGGGATTGTTTAGTTTCTTTATTTCTCTACTCAGTAAAGATTGCTTATCCCTGTCTCTGATTATATTCCTAATAAAATCCTGCGTATTTTCCTTGAATAAATCTCTCTCCTCCAAGAGGAGAACTCCTCCTCTCTGGAGATAGTAGAAGGCATTATGAAATTGGTGTTGTTCTGCATAAGGATAGGGTATCACAATGGTAGGCTTGGCAAAGAAAGATAGTTCATTCAATGTGGAAGCCCCTGCCCGACTGATTATTAAATCCGCAGCACTATAAACAATCCCCATCTCTTCACAAAAAGGGAAAAGCCGTGCAGGGATATCTATATCTCTATATCTTCGGGATACCCAATCCCAATCCTTTAAGCCAGTAATGTGGATAACCTGAATTCCTCCGTTTTCCCTCTTCCAATTTTCCCACAAACTCGTAAAATAACGATTGAGACTGCTTGCTCCCTGACTACCTCCTAAGATAAGCACTGTAAAAGAAGAAGGATTGAGTCCTAACTTTTTTAAGGATTCTTTTTTATCTCTAATCTTTAAATCCGGGCGCAGAGGGTTCCCGGTGATCACCAGTTTATTCTTATTTTTAAAATAGAACTTAGACTCCTCAAAACTTAAAGCCACCTTCTCTGCAAAATAGTAGAGTAAACGGTTTGCTTTACCGGGATAAAGATTTTGTTCATGGACTAAAGTAGGAATTCTCAAAAGAAAGGCAGAGAAAATTAAAGGTAGAGAAAGCAATCCGCCAAATCCCACCACTATAGAGGGGTGTAAAAACAAGATGAGTAGAAAGGAATAGATACTTCCAATTATGAAATGGGACAAAAAAATAAACCAATAAAAGAATCCCCCCTTTTTGTTAAGTGGAAGGACAGGAACAATATATATTTTAAGATTCTTTAACTTATCCTTTATATACTCAATTATGCCACCTTCCTCAGGCTTGCCCGAGATAGCTAACATAATTCTAAGAGAACCCATGCGCTTCCCCATCTCTTCAGCCAAGGCATAAGCCGGGAAGAGATGTCCACCACTGCCTCCACTTACCATAAAGATTTTTGTCATTTCCTCTCTCGTGCAATATTCAAAAGTAGACCCACATAAACTAAATTAAAAATGAGGGCAGAACCTCCGTAGCTAATGAATGGCAAAGGTAATCCTTTAGTAGGCAGAATTCCTACAGTCACTCCCATATTTACCAGAACTTCTATCGCCAAAATAAAAACAATTCCCAAACTCAACCATTGACCAAATTCATCGGTTATTCTAAAAGGTATCTTAAAAATTTCCCAGAAAAGAATACCAAAGAGAATAACCACAGAAAGAGTTCCCAAAAGCCCCAATTCCTCTCCTAAGATAGAGAAGATAAAGTCAGTATGGGCAGCAGGAAGATATAAAAGTTTTTGTCTACTCTGTCCAAGTCCTTTCCCCAACAGTCCTCCTGAACCAAAAGCAAGCAAAGATTGAACAATCTGAAAACCTGTACCCTGTGGGTCAGCCCAGGGGTCTAAAAAAGCAAGTATCCTCTTTCTCCGATAGGGAGCTTGAAAAATAATCACCACCAGTAGAGGTAGGGTGACGAAAAGCAAAGTAAGAATATATTTTAAACCTACCCCAAAGATAACCATAAAACTAAAGAGGAGAATTCCTAAAAGGAAAGCAGTCCCCATATCGGGTTGAAGCAAGATTAACCCTCCCATAACAAAAGTAATGCACATTAAAGGGAGAAAACTAAAAAAATTATTTTTTAGCATATTTTTCTTGCGGACAAAGAAATCAGCAGCATACACAAGAAAAGAAAATTTTGCCAATTCTGAAGGTTGAAAACTAAACATCCCCAATCTAAACCATCTCCTTGCTCCTCCCATAGATTGTCCTATGCCGGGGATGAGCACCATTATCAAAAGTAAGAGAGAAATGAGGACCAAGGGTTTGCTATACTTCCTCAAACGATGATAATCCCATTGCAGGATAAAAGAGAAAACAGAGACTCCTAAGAAAAGATAAAAGAGATGTTTCTTAAGATAGTAAGCACTATCCAAGAGATGTTCATAAGCAAATACGCCTGAGGCAGAATAAATCATCACAATCCCTATAGCAATAAGAATTATAGTAATAAAGAATATTCTTCTTCTTATGTTGTACATAATGCTTTTTCTAAACAAATCCCTCTTTTCCGGTTAACACGCTTCCTCCACAAGGAGAACCCTCTCGGACTATGTTACAGTTTGCGCAGGGATAACCAAATGACCGCTTAGAATTTCTGTCTTTTTCTTTAACTCCAAAACTTTCTCTTTAAAGACCAACCCGCGATGCGCGTAGTCTTCAAACATATCAAAACTGGCGCACATCGGAGAGAGTAATACTATATCTCCTTTTTGAGCAATAGAATAGGCATAATCAACCGCTTCTTCCAGATGGGTAAATCTTCCCAGAGGAAGAGAATCTCCTACCGCTTTTTCTATCTTCTCTGCTCCCTCACCGATAAGAAGCAGATATTTTACCTTATCCCGCAACCATTCTCTTATACCCGTGAAATCTTGCCCTTTATCTCTCCCTCCGGCGATAAGGATAACCTTTTCTCTAAAAGAAGTCAAACTATAACGCGTAGAGTGAATGTTGGTAGCTTTTGAATCATTAATAAATTTAACCCCTTCTATTTCCGTTACGAATTCACAACGATGAGGAAGTCCGGAAAAACTTTGAAATACAGAAAAGGCTGTTTCCTCTGAAATTCCCATAAGGGAACACACTTTAAGTACTACTTTCTGATTTTCGGTGAGGTCTTTTTTTTCTCCTGGCTCATTGAAAAATATTATCTTAGACTTCGCCTTATCGGCAAATTTTCTTACCACTTCATCTCCATAGTTCAGAACTAAATAATCTTCTGAATTTTGATTGAGAAAAATTCTTTCTTTTGCCTCCACATATTCTCGGAAAGAACGGTAACGGTCAAGATGGTCAGGGGTGATGTTTAAAACCACTCCAATCCACGGTCGGAAGGAAACAATATTTTCCAACTGGAAAGAACTGATTTCCAGTACTGTGTAGACTCTCCGGTTTAATTTTTCTAATTCTCCAGTAAAGGGATTACCAATATTTCCGCAGACAATATTGGGGATTCCGGCTTTCTCCAATACTTTCCCAATAAGAGTAGTGACTGTAGATTTTCCATTTGTTCCGGTGACTGCAATAATGGGAGAGGCAGAGAGGAGATAACCTAATTCTATCTCACCAATTACCGGAATTCCTCTCTCTTTTGCTCTCTTTAGAAAAGATAAATGGGAAGGAACTCCGGGACTGACCACGATTAAATCTTTTCCAGCCACAAATTCTTCCGAATGTCTACCTAACTCTACTTTTATCCCTTTTCCCTCTAACCGGGCAGCTAAATCTCTAAAGAAAGGACCATCTTTTATCTCACTTACCCAAATCTCCGCTCCTAACTACTTCAAACCCTCAAAACAAGCGACTCCACTCTTTCCCAGACCTAAGACCAACACCTTTTTATTTTTTAAATCCATGTTTAACGAATCTTTAAAGTAGTTAAACTTAAAAGCGCTAAAATACCAGCAATGATCCAAAAACGAACAATTATCTTTGACTCTTCCCAGCCCTTAAGTTGAAAGTGGTGATGTAAAGGGGCCATAAGGAAGAGCCTTTTTTTCCATCCCCGAAAAGAAATAACCTGAAGAATAACCGAAACTGCTTCCACGACAAATACACCTCCCACCAGCACTAAAAGAACTTCTTTCTTCACCATCAGGGCAACTATTCCCATAACCCCCCCTAAGGAGAGCGCACCGGTATCTCCCATAAATATTGCCGCGGGATAACAATTATGCCAGAGAAAACCCAATCCCGCCCCTACGAGACAAGCCATAAAAACGGTGAGCTCACCGGCACCGGGCACATAGGAAACCATTAGATAGTGACTCCAGCGGTAATTCCCGGTAATGTAAGCCAAGGTGGTATAAACTATCCCTACTGTAATAAGACAACCTATCGCCAATCCATCCAGTCCATCAGTAAGGTTGACCGCATTGGATGAACCGACAATAACCAGGATGGAAAAAATAAGATAAAAAATACCAAGGTTTAGGAAAAAGCCTTTTAGAAAAGGAAACTCTAAGTGATGGTCAATTGCCGGATCAAAATAGAAAATTATCCCCAACCACAAACCTAAAAAAATTTGTGCCAGAAATTTCCAGCGCGGTCTTAATCCTTGAGAACTTCCTCTGCGGAACTTCAGATAGTCATCCCAGAA
>JAMWCG010000061.1 GCA_023818555.1 Candidatus Omnitrophota bacterium | reverse complement strand
AAACCCGTCGGGAGAGGTCTATACTTTTCGTTTTATCTACGCTGTTTTTATTGTAAATTTATTTTTATTTTGTTATAATGGAAAAAATGAAAAAAATTATCTATATTATCTTAGATGGTTTGGGAGATAGACCCCATCCCGATTTTGAGAATAAAACACCTTTGGAAGTAGCTAATATTTTCTATCTTAATCAATTAGCCGGAAGGGGACAATTGGGTTTAGTTTATCCGGTGGAGAAAGACATTGCTCCCGAATCCGATGTAGCGGTAATCAGTCTCTTGGGTTATGATGCACACAAATATTATACTGGGCGTGGTCCCTTGGAGTGTTTTGCGGAGGGTTGGGAAGTAAGAGAGGGAGATTTAGCTTATCGGGTTAATTTTGCTACTCTGGGGAAAAATAAAGAGATAATTGACCGGAGAGTGGGGAGAAACCTTACTGCCCGGGAAGCCACTCTTTTAGCCAAGGAGATAAATGAAAAAGTAAAACTTACTGATGCCGAATTTATTTTTAAAAATACGCTTGGTCATCGGGGAGTGCTTTTGCTCAGGGCTAAGCGGGGTAAACTTTCTGCAAAGGTGACCAATACTGATCCGGCGTATGGAAAGGAAGGAGTTTTTGGAGTAGCAAAAGAAAAGTTTGAGAATTTTGTTCAAAGGTGTCTTCCTGAAGAGGATACTTTTTCAGCAAGACTTTCTGCAAAATTGACCAATGAGTTTATGGAAAAGAGCCAGCAAATTTTAGAAGAATCAGAGATAAATAAGAAAAGAATAAAAGAAGGAAAACTCCCTGCCAATGTAATTTTGACCCGTGATGCGGGAGACAGACTTCCTAAATTTCCTTCTTTAAAAGAAAGGTGGGGAGTAAATTTTGGTTGTTTTGTGGAAATGCCTGTAGAGAGAGGTATTGCCCTGCTTACCGGAATGGAAATTGTGGACCTCCCACCTCCTACCGGTGATTTTGCCAAAGATTATTCTCTGCGTGCAGAAAAAGTTTTGGGAGTAATTGATAAGTTTGATGGATTATATTTACATTTGAAAGGCCCAGATGAACCGGCACACGATGGGAATTTTGTGAAGAAGAAAGAAATAATTGAGGCGATAGATAAGTTTTTCTTTGGTAATATCTTACCCCATATTGATTTAAGCGATTATATTATTGCGGTAACCTCCGACCATTCTACTCCCTGTATACTTAAGGCGCATTCTGCTGACCCCGTCCCTTTAATTATTTGTGGAGGAAATATAGAGGCTGGTGGGGTAAGAAATTTTTCTGAGAAAGGGGCCAGAGAGGGGAATTTGGGGGAGTTGGCGGGCAAAGCAGTTCTTCCGCGCTTGATAGAACTCGCGCACCTTTAATTTTTTTCTTGCTATTGATTTTTTTTTAGGATAAAATCTTAAGAGAAAAAGGGAGAGTTTTTCTCCATAAAGGGAGGTGATTTTTATGGAAAAAAAAGATTTGAATAAATTTACCAAAGAAGAACTTCTGGACCTGGCGAAAAAACTTAAGATTATCGGGCGTTATGCTTATACGAAGGAGGAATTGGTTGATAAGATTATAAAAAAATATAAAGTTTTAAATAAAGAAAAGAAGCCCAAGGTTATTAAAAAAGAAAAGAGGTTGCCACGCATAATTGAGAAGGTGAAACGGGTGATTACACGGGGGAGAAGGAGAAAAGCAGAGGAGATTCCGCTGGCAGAGAAGGGAGAAAAAAGGATTGAGGAGAGACCACCGCGTCCTTATTGGGAGGCTCCAGTGGAATCGGTTCAAGCGATGCCCCAGCCACAGGCTGAAGAGATTTCTGTAGCGGTGGCTCCTTTAGAGGAAAGATTTATTTTTCCGCGTAAATACGGGGATAACAAAATTGTCCTTTTAGTCAGAGACCCCTGGTGGTTACATGCCTATTGGGAAATAAGTGAGGATAAAGAGGCGGAATTAAGGCGGAAATTGGGAGAAGATTTATATCAGCGTTCCCGCCATATTTTAAGAGTTTATGATATCACGGATATAGATTTTGATGGGACGAATGCCCATTCCTATTTTGACATTGAAATCACCGGGGGAGCGGACAATTGGTATATTGAAGTAGGAAAACCTAACCGCACCTGGTGTGTAGAGTTAGGAATTTTAACTCCGGATAAGAAATTTTTCTTAATTTGCCGTTCTAATATTGTGCGGACGCCACGCTTTGGAATGTCAGAAATTACTGATGAAGAATGGATGAGTCTGGAAGAGGATTACTGGAAGTTGTTTGGTGTAGCGGGTGGTTTTGGTCTGGGAAGTTCTCCGATTCAGATAAAACGAGTCTTTAAACGGCGTTTTAGAGAAGAGGTTTCATCAGGTGCCCCTTGGAGTTTATTCAGTTTTATGGAGAAGAAGAAAGAGCGTAAGTTCTGGTTGGTGGTAAATACAGAATTAATCGTTTATGGAGCGACCGAACCTGATGCAAAAGTAACAGTGCAAGGGAAACCCATTAAATTACGCAACGATGGAACCTTTACTCTGCGTTTTGCCTTACCTGATGGGACACAACACATTCCTGTAGAAGCATTTTCCGGGGATGGTATAGATAAACGCAAAATTACTCCGATAGTTTCGCGGAGAACCGAATGAGGCTTATTCTGCAGATATGAACGAGAAGGGTTATCTTGCCTTAATTCTCCATGCCCATCTTCCTTTTGTTCGCCATCCGGAATATGAAGATTTTTTAGAGGAACGCTGGTTATTTGAGGCGATAACGGAAACCTACATCCCCCTCCTCAATATTTTTGAACGCCTCTTAGAAGAAAAGATAGATTTTTCTATTACGCTGTCTATTACCCCCACGCTTGCCTCCATGCTACTTGACCCGCTTCTGCAGCAGAAATATCTTCGTCATTTGGAGAAGTTAATTGAGTTAGCAGATAAAGAAGTTACCCGCACACGCTGGCAGCCCGATTTCCATCAACTTGCCCTGATGTATTATCACCGTTTTACTCATACACGCTATGTTTTTGTGGATAAATATAAGATGAATCTCATCTCTGCTTTTTGCAAACTTCAAGAGGCAGGAAAGTTGGAGATTATTACCTGTGCGGGAACCCATGCCTATCTACCTTTAGCACTGCATCGCCAGGCGGTGCGTGCTCAGGTGAAGGTGGGAGTGGATTTATACCAGAGACTCTTTGGAGTGCGTCCCAAAGGAATCTGGCTTCCGGAATGCGGCTATAATCCCGGGGATGACGAAATACTTAAAGAGGAGGGAATAAGATATTTTATTATGGATACGCACGGAATTCTTTTTGGTTCACCTCGCCCAAAATATGGAGTCTATGCTCCCTGTTATTGCAAATCAGGTGTGGCTGCTTTTGGGAGAGATATGGAATCATCTAAGTCAGTTTGGTCTTCTATTGAGGGTTATCCGGGAGATTATAACTACCGGGAATTTTATCGGGATATTGGTTACGATTTAGATTATGAATACATTAGACCTTATATAAATCCTGACGGAACAAGGGTAAATACAGGGATAAAATACTACCGTATTACCGGAAAGACCGAGGATAAGCAACCCTATGTTCCCAGCTGGGCAACCGCAAAGGCAGCGGAACATGCGGGAAACTTTATGTTTAACCGAGAAAGACAAATAGAGTATCTTTATAGTATTATGCATCCACGCAAGCCCATTGTGGTTTCTCCCTATGATGCGGAACTTTTTGGACACTGGTGGTTTGAAGGGCCTCAGTGGCTTGATTTTCTTATAAGGAAGATAAATTTTGACCAGAAGATATTCAAGTTGATTACCCCTGCCAGATACTTAGAACTTTATCCCAAGAATCAGAAACTCACACCTTCTATGTCCAGCTGGGGTTGGAAAGGGTATTCCGAGGTATGGCTGGAAGGTTCTAATGACTGGATTTACCGGCACCTCCATAAAGCCACAGAAAGAATGAGTGAGTTGGCTAAGGAGAATAATCTCCAGAATGTAGATGGGTTAAAACGGAGGGCTTTAAATCAGATGGCACGGGAACTGATGCTTGCTCAGTCAAGCGACTGGGCTTTTATATTAAAGACAGGGACATTCAGTTCCTATGCGATAAAAAGAATTCGTGACCATATCGCCCGTTTTACTTATCTTTATGAACAGGTGAGAGAAAAACGGATCGATGAGCATTGGCTGAAAGCAATTGAAGAAAAAGATAATTTATTCCCGGATATAGATTATCGCATTTATGTAGATTAAAAAAATGAAAAAGGCACTCTTAATTATAGATATGCTTAATGATTTTGTTTTAAAAGGAGCTCCCCTGGAGGTTCCCCGGGCAAGAGAGATTATTCCTAAGATAAGAGAAGAGATAGATAAGGCGCACAAAGAGAATATCCCCATCATCTATATCTGCGATGCTCACCGAAAAGATGATGTAGAATTTAAAGTCTGGCCCTCTCATGCAGTTAAAGGAACAAAAGGAGCTGATGTGATTGAAGAGTTAAAACCTCAAGAGGGAGACCATATTGTATATAAAACCACATATTCAGGATTTTATAAGACCGAGTTAGAAAAATTATTAAAGAAGTTAAAAGTGAATGCTCTTATCCTTACCGGTATTCTTACCAATATCTGTGTTTTATATACAGGGGTAGATGCTCTGATGCGGGGATTTTCTGTGGAAATTCCGGAAGGATGCACTGCCGGGTTAAATACCGAGGATGAGAAGTTTGCTTTAAGACAGATAAGAGAGATTCTTAAGCCGCGTAAATAAGGTTAGACTGGTTTTGCGGATAGGGTTCGTTTTACTCCTTAATACCAACTCAACTAGTAACGAGTCAAACGGAGAAAAATGTTTAATATTGCTACTGCTGAAGAGATAAAAGAGGGGAAAGTTACGGATGTTTATTTTCAGCGCACCAAAGAGATTTTGGAAAAGGAAAAGGTAAGAAAACGCGTTAAGGCAGAGTTTATTGTGAAAAGCTTTCCTGAAAGATATTTATGGGGACTTCTGGCAGGAGTGGATGAGGTGGCAAAATTGTTAGAAGGGATAGAGGGGATAAATGTTGATTGTTTTCCGGAGGGAACAATTTTTGGCAGAGATCAGCCGGTGATGGTCATTGAGGGAGAATATACAAAATTTGGAATATATGAGACTGCTTTATTGGGTTTTTTATGTCAGGCTTCCGGGGTAGCCACTAAATCTGCGAGATGTAAGAAGGCGGCAAAAGAGAGATTGTTGGTTAGTTTTGGAGTAAGAAGAATGCATCCGGCTATCGCTCCCATGATTGAGCGCTCTGCTTTTATCGGAGGTTGTGATGGAGTGGCTGGGGTTAAATCAGCCGAAGTCTTAGGGATTGAACCAGTGGGGACAATGCCCCATGCTTTGATTTTACTTCTCGGAGATGTGGTTGAAGCAGTAAAATCGTTTGATAGAATCATAGATAAAAAGATTAAGCGTATTGCTCTCATTGATACCTTTTCTGATGAAAAATTTGAAGCCATAAGAGTTGCGGAAGCCTTGAAAGGAAATTTATATGGGGTGAGACTGGATACTCCGGCTTCCAGAAGAGGAGATTTCTTAGAAATTTTAAAAGAAGTGCGCTGGGAATTGGATTTAAGGGGGTTTAAAGATGTAAAAATCATCGTCAGCGGAGGGATTAATGAAGAAAGAATTTTAGAACTCAATCCGGTTTGCGACGGTTACGGCGTGGGGACTGCTATCAGTAACGCTCCCACTTTAGATTTTGCCATGGATATTGTGGAGATTGAGGGAAGACCGCTTGCCAAAAGGGGTAAGTTTTCCGGGGCAAAAAAAGTTTTAAGATGTCCAAAATGTTTTTATACGGAAGTGGTTCCGCAGAATGAGGGAGAAAGAAAACATTGTGGGAAAAGAATGGAGGGTTTGCTTAAGCCGTTAGTTAGAGATGGTAAATTGGTGACCAAACTCCCTGAACCATCCCGGATAAGAAAATATGTTCTAAGACAATTGGAGAAAGTGGATTTATGATTATTTCTAAATTAAAACCTTGGGAAGAGATTGTTTCTTATTTGAAAGACAGAGAAAAAAT
>JAMWCG010000060.1 GCA_023818555.1 Candidatus Omnitrophota bacterium | reverse complement strand
TCAACCCATGGGGCCCGCTCGAAGATAAGCTGGCCGTCCTTCTGCGCCATGCAGCCCACAACCCCAATGATGGTTCCCGGCCGCTCGCGCTTCCGCCGTTTCAGTCGCCCCAGGGCGCTATAGACCTTATCTTCTGCATGTTTACGCACGGAACAGGTATTAAAAACAACAACATCTGCTTCAGCCGGATTAGTTGTTAGTTCGTAGTTCATATTTCGTAGTAAACCACAAATTACTTCTGAATCCCGCACATTCATCTGACAGCCGTAGGTTTTGATATAGACCTTCATCACCGCGTAGATTTGGGGTTAGGAAAGGACGGAGAGTTTCTCCCTCACCAGTTCGCTCACCTTTTTTGCTTCTGCTCTTATGCCTACCTCAGCTAAGACTTCTTTCATTACTTTTCCCATATCTTTGAGAGAGGTGGCTTGAGTTTCCTCTATTTTTCTCGCAATTAGCTCCCTCAGTTCGCTTTCATTTAAAGGTTGGGGAAGATAGGTTTTGAGAAGTGCCAGTTCCCTTTCTATCTTATCAATCATATCCTGTCTTTTGGAAAGTTTGATGGTTTCTCCTGACTCTTCCAGCCGTTTTCTCTGTTTATGCAGGACAGTAAGGACTTCTTCATCGCTGAGTTTATCCTTTCTCAACTGGATGGCAAAATTTTTAAGCTCTGAACGGATGAAACTTAGAAAATCAGTCTTTTCTTTTTCTCTATTTTTTAATGCCTGTAAATAATCTTGATAAATCTTTTCTTCTAACATATAAACAAAATCCCCTCTTTTCTCAAGTCTGATTATCTGAACCAAGAAAGAAACCCTTCTTTACCTTCTCCGCAGAGATTTTTTCTTCCTGGTGCGGGAAGCAAAAAATCTTTGAGTCAAATCCAAATCAATGGGACTTTTCCTCGCCACCGCATAGGCAATTAAATCTGTGGAAGTCTCCTCTAAATCGCGCACATTGGAATCTACCTTCCGTGCCACAAAATCAATTACCTCAGAAGGTAAATTTAATCCCGCAATCTCTGCCTTCAGTTTCAACAACTCTTTACGCAAAAAGAAATCTAATTTTGCCCTTTCCCCTCCTTGAGTATCGATAGTCCTTAAAAGGTTATCTATCCTTGACTCAAGTGAGGCTTTCATCCCTCACCTCCTTTCATTATTTCAAAATTAGCACAATCATTCTAAGCCATAGACAATCCTCTTTTTAATTATACCTCTTTTATCTCTTCAAGTAAAAGAAAAAAATTTTTTTTAGGCTCTCCTTCCCCAAATATTCCACTGCCTACATAGACTATTTCAATACCGGAAAAACTTACTTTTCTAATATTTCCCCTTTTAACTCCCCCATCTAATCCTAAAAGGTAATTTCTCTTCTTTGGATAAAGCTCTTGCGCTTTACGCAATACTTCGGGAATAAACCTGCTTCCGTAAAAACCCGGGTTAACTGCCATAATGAGAAGAAGGTCGATGTCATTCAAGAACTTCTCTACATCTTTAATTTCGGTCTCCGGATTTATCGCTAAACCTACTTCTATATTCTCCTTACGGAGTTTTTTTATTACTTCTTCAGGTTCATCCTGAGATTCAAAATGAAAAATAATCCTTTTTACACCTGCCTCTTTAAAGGAAATAATCTCCTTAAGGGGATTTTCTACCATAAGATGTGCTTCTAAAAAAAGTTTAGTTTTAATTTTTGCTAAATCTCCGGCCGTAATACTCTTTGAAGGGACGAATTTACCGTCCATAATATCAATCTGCGCAAGGTCACTAAAAGACTCTACCTGACGAATTTTCAATTCTAAATCCTTAAGGTCAGCGGTAAGAATGGCAGGAACTATCTTCACTTAAAATCTTCTCTCTTCTCGGAACTATTTTATCTTCCTCAATTCTTCTTCAGAAATAGTGAATGAGTGGGAGCGGTCCGGGAAAACCCCCGATTCCACCTCTTCCTTAAATTCCTTTACCGCCTCAACAATTTGTGGAGCAAGGTTTACATACCGTTTAGCAAATTTGGGCAAAAATCTTTCAAATAGTCCCAACAGGTCATGGGTTACTAAAACCTGCCCATCGCAATCAGGTCCTGCCCCAATACCGATAGTAGGAATCCTTAATCTCTCAGTTATAATCTTTGCTAATTTATCCGGAACACACTCTAAGACTATACTGAAACAACCTGCCTCCTCAAAAGAGATGGCTGCCTCAATAAGCGTTTTAGCTCTTTCCGCGTCTTTGCCTTGAACTTTATATCCACCTAACTGCATTACAGTCTGAGGAGTTAAGCCAATATGTCCCATCACCGGAATCCCCGCCGAAACAATGGCTTTAGTAATCTCTATTACTCCAGGATAAAATTCTAATTTCACCGCATCACAACCTGCCTCTTTAATAAATCTTCCGGCATTATAGATAGCGTCCTCTTTACTCTTATGGAAAGACATATAAGGCATATCTCCCACTAACAAGGCATACTTTACTGCCCGTTTTACTGCCTTGGTATGGTGAAGCATCTCTTCCATAGTTACCGGGATGGTATTTTCATAACCCAATACCACCATCCCCAAAGAATCGCCTACCAGAATTATATCTATTCCTGCCTGCTCAATAAAAGAAGCGATAGGATAATCATAGGCAGTGAGCATGGTAATTTTTCTCCCTTCATTTTTCTTCTGGATAATCTCGGGAATAGTCAATTTTCTCCTCTCCATCTTCCCTCCCTTATTAACTCATTTTAAATAGGAATCACAATAGACTGTCTTATTCAATAAGACCTCAGCGGTGCGCATTGCCTGCCTCAATTCTTCATCAAAGGGGTCTAAAATAGCCGCCTCCAAGCCAAAAGCAAGCGCCATTACCAAATAAGTGCGATTTATTAAAGAACGGTACTTTGTCCCCTGAGAAACATTGCTCAATCCTAAGATTGTTTTGGGAGGAGGTTGAGAAAGCATCTTTACCTGATGGATAGTTTCTAAAACTTCCGGACACTGCGCCTGCGCCACATTTACGGGAAGAATTACCGCATCAATATACAGGTCCTCCACAGGTAAGCCTTCTTCCTGCCAACGGTTAAGAATATGTATTGCCAACTCTAAACGGGAATTAGCATCGGAGGGAATTCCTTTCCGAGACATTGTCAATCCAATCAAACCCGCATTATATTTCTTTGCCAGAGGGATGAGGGTATTCAATTTTTCTTCATCCGCCGAGGTAGAATTGATTATGGGTTTAGATTTACAACACTGCAGTCCCTTCTCCATTACTGCCAATTTTGTCGTATCAATAGCCAGAGTAATCTCGGTCACTTCCCCAATCGTTTTTACCAACCATTCCATAGCGGAAAGGGGGTCTTCTACCGCTGTCCCCAAATTGACATCCAATGCATCTGCTCCTTTCTCTATCTGTTTTAAAGCCAATTCCTGAATAATTCTTTTATTTTTTTCCCTAATCGCCTTGGCTACATCCTTAAACATCCCATTGATTCTTTCACCGATGATATACACAATATCCCCCTTTTAATTTAGGTTGTTCATTCTCACTTTGAGACTAAATCCACCATCAGTTCTTTTATGGTCTCTTTTACCAATTTTATTGCTTGAGGATGGTTCATTACCAGGATATTCGCCCCTGCGTTAAGAAAAGCAACTGCGGTGGTTGCCTCCCAGAGAATGGCTCTCTCTCTCTGCCTTCCCCAAACTGGCATCTCCTCCTCAGAAGTCTTCGCCTCTTTTGCCCGCCAGACCTCTTGCCCGACAAAATTAATCATCGGTTGGGAAAGCATCTTATCCCCACTCAAACCAGCCAGACGCGTCCTTTCCATTACCGAATAAGTATATTCTAAACCATAACCCAGTCCACCTGTAGAATGATGAATCACAATTCTTTCTGCGGGGAAGCCCATATCTGAAATGAGAATATTCAATTGCTTGGCTAAATTTATATCTATGGGGGTTTCCGCAATAAGCGAATGTCCTCCGCTAAGACAACTTGCGGTTATGGTCTTATAGTTCTCCTGCACCGCAATTCCCAAAAGACAATTTTCTCCCTTTACAACTTCACTCACCCTGAAGAGAACATCTCCATCTTTCTGTGCGGAATAACCTCCAATAATTATCAAGGGAACACCTACCGCATGTAAAACTTTCTCCACTATTTTTCCGGCTTCCTCAGGAGAGGTATTCTGAACATCGGGATGCGTGCTAAATAGTCTTAAACAGAGTAAATCTATATTCCATTCTTCCACTGCTTTTTTTGCCCAAGCCACTGGGTCTTTAAGGCACCCTTTAAATTCTTCTTTCAAAACCTCCGGCCAAGCAACCGGTTCAGTATCCCAGACTTCCATCGCTACCACCGGGGGATTAGGTATTTTCCCTTCAAAATATAAAAAGGGCAAAGTATTTTCTCCGCCTATTTTTATAATCTTCTTCCTCGTCCCCCCTTCTTGAGGTTCTGCTCCAATCACCAGTTCATTAACCTTACCTACCCATTTCTCCCGTGCTTTTTCCATAAAATCTCCTTTTAAATATTTTTATTTATTTTACCATATTCTACTCCATTTGCGAAGAAAAAACCAGATATTTAGTTTTCTCCGCTCTCAGAGAGCCTTCTGAGTGCATTTAGTTTTTCATAGACTCCTATCCTTGCCTGATTAAGACAGTCCTTGAGAATTTGGATGGATAAATCGTATTCTTTTCTATTCACAGGATAGGGATAACCGTCTTTCCCTCCATGGGCAAAGGAAAAGCACACAGGGTCACGCACAGAAACCTCCTTACCATAAATCAATTCTGAAATCAAAGCCAAGGCACGGATGGTCTTTGGACCAACTCCTTCCATAGAAAGAAGTTTCTCAAAATTCTCCGGTTTTTCTGCATAGGTTCTTAATAAAATTTTTCTTAAATTCTCCGGATGAATATCCTGGTAAGAAACGGGATGCTGAGAAGATAATTTTAATTCTCTAATTTTTTCAAACTCTCCAATTACCTTTTCTGGTTTCTCTCCGGCTAAGATTGCACTCATCTCCCTTGCCGATTCACTCTCTTTTGCCACCAGATTTAAAACTCTTCCCTTATGGTCAGAACAGATTGCTTTATGTGGCTCACAAACAAAATCTTTTAGTTCCTCACTTAACCAGTGATACCTTCTTGCCCAGCCAGTATCTTCATTCATCCCCTGCTGAATCACACACCATTTCCCCTCAGGAGTAAAGATAAAACAGTGATGGTAAATCTGATAACCATCTTGCAAAGCAGTAGAATCCACCTTTGCCGACATTCTACTGGCATAGATAAGTTTTTCGGGAGAAACTTTAATTATTCTTTTATCTGCAATTTTTTCTATTTCCTGAGGAGTCTTACGGGAATTCCCTCCCTTCCCACCGCAGACAAAAATTCCAATTTCCGAAGAAACATCCTTCAATCCCTCCTTTAAGGCTCCGCAAACCGTAGTCGTCAGCCCTGAGGAATGCCAGTCAAAACCCAGAACACAACCAAATGCCTGAAACCAGAATGGGTCAGAAAGTCTATCCAAAATTTCACCCGTGCCCCATTCCTTAACCATAATTAAAACAATTTCTCTGGCTAAGATTTTCATTCTCCTAAAAAGCCAGGAAGGGGCTTTCCCATAATGTAAAGGTAGGTAGGCTATTCCTCTTTTCATTTTTTCCTTTTTTTATTATAATATAAAACTATGCCTAAGCAAAATAAAATTAAAAGAAGCATTGCTTATTCCTTGTGGGACGGAGTTTTTGCTTCAGGTATGTTTGGATTAACTACCGATTATATCACTCCCTATGCCTTAGTCTTGAAAGCAAATGTAAGAGAAATTGGAACCCTTTCAGCTTTATCCAACCTTTCCTCTTCCTTAGTGCAATTAAAGTCTGCAGATTTTAGTGAAAAACTGAAAAGTAGAAAGAAAATTATTAATCTCTCTGTCTTTTTACACGCTTTGATGTTTATCCCGCTTATCTTCATTCCTTATATTTTCAAAGCAAATCCCATATTTTTCCTTATTCTTTTTGTGGTTTTACTCAACAGTTTCAATGCCTTTGCCGGACCCCCCTGGACCTCTTTAATCTCTGAGTATATCC
>JAMWCG010000059.1 GCA_023818555.1 Candidatus Omnitrophota bacterium | reverse complement strand
AGCGAACGAAGTGAGCGACGGGTCGGGGGTTCAATTCCCTCTGCGGGCTTGAAGGAATTTTAGGGGGAGCGTCATTTTTGTTTTTATCACCAAAATTATTCCACCCCTGGGGTGGAAAAGAGAGAGTTTAGATAAGGGGATGGATTACTTTGGTAGGACAGACTTTGACACATTCTCCACAGAGGGTGCATTTTTCATAGTCAACCAAAGCAAGATTATTTTTTACATGGATAGCATCGGAGGGACAGACCTTTTCACATTTAAAACAACCGATACAACCATTTTTACAATACTTAGTTACTAAGGCTCCTTTATCCGCAGAATTGCACATTACATAAATTTTCTTCTCTGCTGGCCTTAAAATAAGGATTTTTTTAGGGCAGGCTTTTATACATAAGCCACAGGCAGTGCATTTATCCTCAATAATTACAGGTAGATTGGTTTCGGGGTCCATATACATAGCATCAAATTTACAAGCCATAACACAGTCACCAAATCCAAGACAGCCAAAAGGGCAGATTTTTTGTCCTCCCTGAAAAATATTTGCTCCCGCACAGGTTTTAATTCCGCGATAAATGAATTTATCTTTTGCCGCATTTCCTCCATTACAGATGAGTGTGGCGACTAATTTTGTTTTCCCTTTTCCACCTCTTTGCCCTAAAATTTCTGCAATCTTCAGTTGTGCTTCAAAACCGGAGGGAGCACAGGTTTCGGGAGGAACTCTTCCTTCCGCTAAAGCCTGTGCTAAACCCAAACAACCTGCAAATCCACAGGCGCCACAGTTTGCTCCGGGTAAAATCTCCAGAAGTTTACTAATTCGAGGGTCTTCTTCCACTCTAAAGATTTTTAATGCATAGGCGAGTCCGAAGCCAAAGAGTAAGCCCAAAATGCTTAAGGTCAATATGGCTATAACCATCTTGCTTAGTTACAGTTTAAAACCGGAGAATCCTAAAAAAGCCAAAGACATTAAAGCAGCAATGATAAAAGTAATGGGCACTTCCTTTAGAGACTTAGGAACATCGACAAAATCCAATCTTTCTCTTATTCCCGACATCAAGAGCATGGCTAAAGTATAACCCACTCCGGCACTGAAACCTTGGACCAAAGACATCAGAAAACTTCCTGGCAAAGCCTGGCCATTGGCAAAAAACATCTCTGAATTAAGTACCGCTACCCCCAGGACTGCACAGTTTACCGTGATTAAAGGCAAATATATACCAAAGGCACGAAAGAGAGGAGGACTTATTTTACGAATCACAATCTCTACCAGTTGAACAAAGGAGGCAATCACTAAAATAAAGGTGATCGTGCGAAGATAAGTGAGTTTATAGGGTATAAGGATAAAATTGTAGACTAACCAGGAAATAATTGAAGCCATAGTAGTGACAAAAGTCACCGCCATACCCATACTCACTGCGGGTTTGGTCTCTTTAGATACTCCAATAAAAGAACAGAGACCTAAAAATTTAGAGAGGATAAAGTTATTGATAAATACAGCACTGATGATTATCATTATATACCGGGCAATATCCATCTCAACCTTTCTTTCTCAATTTAATCCAGTTAGTCAATCCGATTAACAGACCAATGGTCAAGAGCGCTCCGGGAGCTAAAATCATTAGCATAGCCGGCTCAAAGCCTTTTGCCAGAGGAGTGCCTAAGATTGTCCCTGAACCTAAGACTTCACGAATGGTAGCAATTAAGACGAGTGCCAAGCTAAAGCCCATTCCTATACCCAAAGCATCCGCGAGAGAATAGATTACAGGCATCTTGGAGGCAAATGCCTCTGCTCTGCCCAAGACAATGCAATTGACTACAATTAAGGGCACAAATATTCCTAAAGACTTGCTTAATGCGGGAGAATAGGCTTTCATAAATAATTCGGTAATTGTAACAAAGGTAGCAATCACTACAATGTAACAGGGGATACGGATTTCGTGAGGGATAAATTTTCTTAAAGAAGAAATAATTATATTTGAACCGATGAGAACAAAGGTGGCTGCTATACCCATGCCGATAGCGTTGTTTACAGTGGTGGATACTGCCAGTGTGGGACAGAGACCCAAAACAAGTCCAAAGGTAGGATTTTCAATGGTAATCCCCTTTTTAAATTCTGCCCATAATTTCTTCATCTCATTTATGGGGTTAAAAGGTTAAGAAAACTATCTCAATTTGATGTCTGGTTATTTGAACTATTTAAAAATTCTTCTACGCAATTTCTCACCGCCTCCAGCACTGCCCGGGTAGAGATGGTTGCACCGGTAATAGCGTTGATGGTAGAGAAATTCAGATTGCTTGCTTTTTTATCTTTGAATTGCTCTAAAAACCAGGGCTTTTTCTCACCGTATCTTACTTCAGAAATTTTTGCTCCCAGACCAGGGGTCTCCCTGTGTTCTAAAATAATTATTCCCTGGATAATTCCTTCTTTATTAAATCCTACCAGCATTTCAATAAGCCCACTGTAGCCCTGTGCAGAGGTTTTCAAAATATATCCAATGTGATTTTTATTTTTATAGGCTAAATAATGATTATCTTCTTTCTTAAACTCTTCCGCTTCGGCATAAATAAATTTTAATGCTTCTTTCTCTTCTTTATCTTTCTGAGAGATAATTCGGGGATTAGTTATTTTATAAGTAAAAGTCAGAATTGAGGAAGCAATGAAACAGACAGACATTAATTTTATACCCAAACGAATCATTGTTTCTGCTTGATAATCCCAAATTTTTTTGGTTTCGTATAACGGTCAATGATGGGCGTAGCCGCGTTCATCATGAGAATAGAATAGGAGACTCCTTCAGGATAGCCACTGAATTTACGAATCAAAAAGGTTAAGATTCCACAACCCAGTCCAAAGATGATCTGTCCCTTTTTAGTTAGGGGAGTAGTCACATAGTCGGTAGCCATAAAGAAGGCTCCTAAGAATAAACCACCCGTTAGAATGTAAAAAAGCCAATCTCCTTTGAATAAACCTTTTCCCAAAAAAACCCAGCTCAAAAAGCCAACCGTAAAAATAAAACTAAACGGGGTATACCAGCGAATATAGCCTTTATATAAAAGGAAAACTGCTCCCAAGAGTATGGCTAAAATACAGACTTCCCCGATGCATCCTGCGCGGTCACCCAAAAATAATTTGCCATAGAAAGAGAGGGTATGAGAGAACTCCCTTTCTCTCACTATACCGATTAGGGTTGCTCCGGATACTGCATCAGAGAGATTGTGTTTCAGTATGGCTAAAGGGGTAGCGGAAGAGACTGCGTCGGTGGTCCAGTGCGGAGGAGTCCAGCGGGTCATATGGAGTGGCCAGGAGGCTAAAAGGAAAGCCCTTCCTGCTAAGGCAGGATTGAAGATGTTGTAACCCAAGCCACCAAATGCCTGCTTGACAATAGCAATGGCGAAGAAACTTCCCACGGACGGGAGCCACCAGGGAACTGAGGGGGGAAGATTATAGGCGAGCAGCAGTCCGGTAATAAAACAGGAACCATCAAAAATGGTTATTCTTTTATGTCTCAATTTCTGAATAATTGCTTCGGTTAGAAGAGCAGTAATTAAAGAGATGACTATTACTTTTAGGGCGGATAAACCAAAGATGAAAACTCCGGCAATCCCTGCGGGAAGAAGTGCCAAGACTACCGACCACATAATTTTGATATAAGAATCTTTTGTTTTTATGTGTGGCGATACGGAAACGATAAGATTATTTTCCATATTGTTTTGCTAATTTTATGAATTGCACTAAATCTCTTCTTGTGGGACAGATATAGCTACAGGCTCCACATTCAATACAGTCTAAAGGATGATATTGTGGGACAATATTCCATCTTTTATATTCACCGGCTAAGGCAATAGAAGCAGGCATAATTTTTGCTGGACAGACCTCAATGCATCTTCCACAGCGGATACAGGGACCAGGTTCTTCAAAATTTAATTCCTCCTCGCTAAGAAATAAAATTCCGGAGGTTCCCTTTATCACGGGAACCTCTAAACTCCACTGGGCAATCCCCATCATGGGACCACCAAAAATTATTTTTTTCGGATTTTCAATAAAACCGCCACAGAATTCCACAATCTCGGAAACCAAAGTGCCAATTCTTACTTTAAAATTACCTCGTTTTTTAATTGCTTTTCCGGAGACAGTAATTACTCTTTCATATAAAGGTTTTCCTTTATACACCGCTTCATATATGGCAAAGGCGGTCTGCACATTCTGGACCAAAACTCCCACATCAAAGGGAAGTCCTCCGGAAGGAACTTCTTTCCCGGTAATCGCTTTAATGAGTTGCTTTTCTCCACCCTGGGGATATTTTGTTTTTAAAATAACCATTTTTATTTTATTAGTTAAACCCATTGCCTGGAGAGTATTTTTTAGGATACCTATTGCCTCTTCCTTATTATCTTCAATGCCCAGAAAAATTTCTTGGGGAGAGATTATTTTTATAATTATCTCTAAGCCTTTAAGGATTTCACTAGGTTTTTCACATAGCAAGCGTTCATCACAGGTGAGATATGGCTCGCATTCGGCAGCGTTGAGAATTAAGACTTCAATGGGTTTAGGGGGAGAAAGTTTTACATGGGTGGGGAAACCTGCTCCTCCCAACCCCACAATACCTGCCTCTTGAATTATTTTTTTTAATTCTTCGGGAGAGAGACCGGTGGGGTCTTTTTGAGAAATTGCATTGGTATAACTATCCTGTCCCCTTTCAATAAAGATTGCCGGGGATTTCCCTAAAACAGGATGGTTGAAGTCTTCTATATGCGAAACCTTACCCGCTAAAGAAGCATGGACCGGACTGGAAATGTATTTATCCGATGAGCCTATCTTCTGCCCTAATTTTACTTCTTCTCCTGACTTTACCAGAGGAAGGCAAGGTCCTCCGATATGCTGGATAAGCGGAATTACTACTTTTTGTGGAGGAGGGATTTCCTCAATGGGACAATTTTGCGTTAACTCTTTATAAGTAGGAGGATGAATCCCTCCGCTAAATTTATTTCTTAAAAACATTTTTTCTCCAGAAAAATATTGAGATATTATAATTAACAAACTTCTGAAAGTCAAACATAATTTACTTGTCTTTTTCCATTTTATGAAGTATAATTACTTACTATGAAAATAAAAGCTTTAAGTTTACTTTCCGGAGGGCTGGATTCTACTTTAGCCACAAAATTGGTCTATGACTTAGGGATAGATTTAGAGGCAATCTATTTTTACACAATTTTTTGCACCTGCAACCGGGGTGGAAATGGTTGTGGATTTCATGCCCGCAAAATAACCCAGGAGTTAAATATCCCTTTAAAGATTGTCAATACCAGCGAAGAATATTTAACAATTGTGGAATCTCCCCGCTATGGTTATGGGAGTAATCTTAATCCCTGTATTGATTGTCGGATATTTATTTTTAAAAAGGCAAAAGAATATATGAAAGAATGTGGAGCAAGATTTATCATTACCGGTGAGGTCTTAGGAGAAAGACCGATGTCACAGAATCTGCGCAGTTTGAGATTGATAGAAAAGGAAGCCGGCTTGGAAGGACTGGTTTTGCGACCCCTTTCGGCAAAGCTCTTAGAGCCAACTATTCCGGAGAGAGAGGGTTGGGTAGACCGGGAAAGGCTCTTGGCTATTCAGGGACGCTCACGAAAGCCCCAGATAGAACTGGCGCAGGAATGGGGGATAAATGATTATCCTTGTCCCTCGGGAGGTTGTCTTCTCACTGACCCCATCTTTTCTCAGAGAGTAAAAGATTTGCTGGTGCATAAAGAATTGGATTTGGAAAATGTTAAACTTTTAAGATTCGGCCGTTACTTTCGTCTTTCTCCTAAATTAAAACTGGTAATTGGAAGAAATGGAGAGGATAATCAAAAACTGTTAAATTCTGCCCTATCCACCGACCTCATCCTTCAGGTGATTGAGACACCCGGCCCGGTTGCCTTGGCGAGGGGAGAGGAGACGGATAATTTTATAGAGGAAATCTGTCATAAAGTGGTTAATTATGCCGATAAGGTTGAGGGAGGAGTTAAGGTTCTTCTAAAAAGAAAGGAACCTTATCGGGAAGAAATAAAGATTATTTTCCGATGAAGCATTTGTCAAAAAAAATTGTCTCCTGGATAAAAAAGGAAGTGAGTAATTCTCACCGGAAAGGTATAGTCTTAGGATTGAGTGGGGGATTGGATTCTGGAGTTGCTGCGGTTTTAGCTAAGGAGGCAGTGGGTAAAAATCTCTTATGTCTTATCCTTCCCTGTGAAAGTTCGCAGGATGATTTGAATGATGCGAT
>JAMWCG010000058.1 GCA_023818555.1 Candidatus Omnitrophota bacterium | reverse complement strand
AGCTGAAAATTGGTGTCTAAAAAACAATAACCTTTTCACTCCTTCAATCACTTCCCAAGGTTTTATCAACTCTAAGCATCTTTTATCTCCGTATTTACACTGAGCCTTTTCACAAGGGACACAAGGTAAAAATCTCCGCAGAACTATAGAATTTTCTGCCAGGGGTCCATACTTAAAAGGGTCGGTTGGTCCAAAAATGGCGATGGTGGGAAGATTTACTGCTGAACCACAGTGGAGAACTGCAGAATCGTTGGTAATTAAAATCTTTGCTTTTTTTAAAAGAACAACCAATTGAGAAATAGTGGTCTTACCCGCAAAATTGAAAATCCCTGTCTTGAGATTCTCTTTTATCTTCTCCGCAACTCCAAAATCTTCTCTATCCCCTACCAAAACAATCTTTGCTTTAAGTTCATTTCTTAACTCTCGCGCTACTTCTATAAAACTCTCCAGAGACCAGCGTTTGGTTGAACTACGCGCGCCGGGAGCGATGACAATCAACAAATCATTTGTGTTCAGCCCCTCCTTCTCTAACAACCCATTAATATATTTTTCATCATCTTCATCTGTATGTATCAACGGCTTTTGATATTTGATTTTTGCTATTTCCCCGAATTGTCGCAATCCCGACCTTATCGGGAGATTTTTGATTTTGTAAAGATGCCTCTCCCACATATGAAGGATGTGCTTAGGAATCCTTCTTAAAAAAGGCGTGCGATAACCTGGCCCGATTAAAAAGGGAATTATTGTCTGGCGTAAATCTATTACCAGATCGTATCTCTCAAGGCGTAGTTTTTTAATTAAACTAAATTTTTCTCTCAGATAAACATGTTTATCATAAATAATCAATCTTCTTATTCCTTTGTCTTTCTCTAAGACCTCTTTTCCTCTCGGTCCAACCAAAATATCTAAAGAAACTTGTGGAAAATTTGCTTTTAAGGTTTCAATTACCGGAGTAGTCAGAATCACATCTCCAATATTAGTTAAGGTAATTACCAGAATTTTTTTAATCTTATCCTTATCCATCGTCTAAGAATATATCACGCTTTTTCTATTTCTTCAAGTTAGAAAAAATACTGGTAATTTTAACAAAATTGTGTAAATTCTTTTAGAGGGTGTTCCCTCCAGCAATTATTTAAATACGAAAATAACGCATAAATTATCCGGTCACAACTCTGCCTGCTCTATTTGCCCAAATCTCATTGTTAAACCTCTTCTGTAATACCCATTACGATAATCACATCTATTCTCTCTCCGCTCATACCATACAGCTTGAATATAAACTTCTAATTCTTCTTTCATTGTCTCTTCCATAAGCATTTTTAAAAATTCTCTAAGCTTTGGAGTTACCTCTTCCTCCCAAAATTTTTCCTTTACTTCTTGCCACCATTCCTGTAAAATTTCATGAGGTTTTAGTTCTTTAACTTCTTCCATGGGTGTGACCTCCTTTCTTTTAAAGGGTTAATCTTTTAGCCCTTTAACCTTCACCCTTATGGTGGAAGGTGGGCTATGAAGGAGGTTACACCCTCTT
This sequence comes from Candidatus Omnitrophota bacterium, assembly GCA_023818555.1. Taxonomy (GTDB): domain Bacteria; phylum Omnitrophota; class Gorgyraeia; order DTHP01; family DTHP01; genus DTHP01. Next base: position 4,779 of record JAMWCG010000058.1, on the reverse strand, counting down.
TTTTATTTTTTCAAGTTAAATTCACACAAAAATTTTTAAATTACCTTACTCTCAGAAATCCATGGGAGTCATTATAAAGATGTTTATTATCCAATATTATGTCTCTTAGCTTATCAAAATTTAATGAGTTATGAAGAAATAAAGGCGTCGGTAGAAAGAAATACAAAAATAGAAAGAGGGGAATTAAATTGGGCATTAGCTATGGCTGCTTATAATGAAGTAACTTTCCGCACACTATTTCAAGATGAAGGATTAGCTGGCAAGTTCCAAGATTTAGCAATGCGATTGATAAAAAACATGGTAGCTCCCGGAAGTAATATAAATATTTAAAAAATAAAGAGAATTTATCGTTCTGAATATTTTGGTTTCGTCAGCGAATTGGAAAAGTTGTGGAATGCACTAAATCTAAAACCAAAATTCCTCACTCGTCTCCCATCTCCAGAAATCCAGGGTGCGTTGGAAAAACTCTGGAGAACACTCTTAGGCAATTAATACAGTCCATAGGAAATAATGCAACATTCGGGCAATGCCCAATTGTCGCACTATTTTGTATTATGATGAAATAATTGTTTGAAGCATTGTGATTTGTTTGTAATTTGGGTTTTGTAATCTTCTATCTTGCTACTTACTACTCACTACTCTCTACTTAATAAAACTTCTACCTCTTTTAGAACCTCTTCAGGAGTAATCTCTTTCATACAACGGTTATCCTTGCATTTTAAATGATAGCAAGGAACAATACATCCTATATCTTTTTGAATTACCCGATATTCTCCCGGGCCATAAGGACCGGTTATTTTGCTTGATGTCGGCCCAAATAGCGCCACGACTTTTGCTTTTACAGCCAAGGCAATGTGTAATGGTCCGGTATCATTGGTAACTACTAAACTTGCACGTTTAAATAAAGCACCCAACTGTTTAAGAGTAGTTTTTCCTGCGGCGATTATAGGTTTTGTCTCCATATAACCTACAATCTCCTGGGCAAGTCCCAGGTCTTTTTCTGCTCCACTAATTACTACTTTTACTCCCATTTCTCTTGTTAACAGATCTCCTAAAATACCAAAGTACTTTGTAGGCCAACGTTTCAGGAGCCAATTTGCTCCCGGATTCAGGACAATAAAAGCATCTTCACCAATACCTGATTCTTGTAAAAATTTCTCTATATATTTTTCTTCATCTGGGGGAATAAAAAAATCGTAACCTAAATTGTCTATGGGTAGTCCAAATTCTTTTGCCAAATGCAAAAAATATTCTACACGATGCATCTCTGTTTCAGGAGGTTCTATCTTATGAGTAAGAAATAATCTCCTTTTTTTGGTCACATAGCCAAGACGCTTAGGAATCTTAGCCAAAGCGGTAAGCATAGTGCGGGTAAGGGAGCGGTGGAGTAAATAGACTTCATCAAATTTTTTTGCACGCAACAAACTTATAAATTGCAGTTTTCCAAAAAGAGAAGAATGCTTCCCTTCATCATCATAGATAATCAATTCATCAAGATAGGGATTGCCTTCAAGAACTTCCTTACAACGGGGAACAATCATACAGGAAATATAAGCATCGGGATATTTATTTCTTAATGCCCGAATAAAAGGAGTGGAAAATAGAACATCCCCTAACCAGTTAACATTTACGACAAGTATCTTTTTCATCTAATATTTCATAATAAAGCCGTTCAGTTTCTTCTATCATCTTCTCTAAGACAAACTTATCCTCTATGGTCTGCCTGCCTTTTACAATAAATTTATTCCTTAACTCGGGATTTTGTAATATTCTGCAAATTGCCTCGCCTAAACCTTGGTAATCTCGTGGCGGAACGAGTAACCCATTCTCCCCATCCTGAATAATCTCCGGAACCCCTCCTACTCTTGTAGCCACTACAGGAATTCCTGAAGCCATTGCTTCCAAAACCACCATCCCCAATCCTTCTTCTAAGGAAGGAAGAACAAAAACATCCAGACAAGAAAAGAGGGAAGTCGTATCCCAAGAAGGAGAGAGGAAAAAAACTCTATTCTCTATCTCTAAATCTCTAATTAATCTTAAAAGATAATTTTTTAGCTTGCCTTCTCCAGCAATAAGTAACTGTGCCGTAGGTATTTTTTTTAAAATCTCTTTCATTGCCTGGATAAGATAGACATGCCCTTTTACCTCAGAAAGTCGGGAAACAATTCCAATAATAGGTCCACTGCCCAGACCCAAATTCTCTTTTAAATCTTCTCTTCCCCCCGGAGTTCTAAATCTTTCTATGTCTACACCATTGTAGATTACTTTTATATCCCGGTTTTCTAAGCCGAACTTATCTTTCAGATCTTCTCGCACTGCTTTACTTATGGCAATTATTCTTTTCCCCCAACAGGGAAAAATCTTATGGCTTAATCTCTTTTTATAAAACCCATGAGCAGTAGAAACAAAGGGAATGTTTAACTTATTCTGAATATACTCTGCGATAACCCGAGTAATTCTTGTCTGGGGATGCAATAAATCTGTCTTTTCCTTTTCTAAGATAGACAGGAGTTTTCTTTTCGCCCGGAAAATTTTTGGACTTATCTCCGATTTAGTAAAGAGGTCTAAAAAGATATGCTCTACTCCCCATTTCCCTAAATCTCCCAATCTTTCTCCACCTCGAGAAACAACTTTAACCCGATGGCCTCTCTCGCTCAACCCTTTCGCCAGAGAAAGGACATAGGTAGTTATTCCTCCACTATTAAGATGGTTAGACAAGATAATTATTTTCATTGCTTCACCGATGTAGAAAGCCTTCTTCTTAAGAGTCTCAGAGTAGCATCCAGAACTTCCTGCACAGTGATTCTCCGCATACATTCATAGTCTTTACAATTTGGCTTATAACAGGGTCCGCAAAAGATTTTCTTATGGATGACAATGAGATTATCTTTAGAGTAAGCAATGTGCCTCCGCGGGTCAGTTGGTCCAAATAAAGCTACACAGGGAGTATCCATCGCCAGAGCCAAATGGAGAGGACAGGAATCACCCGTGATATAAACTGCACAGCGGCTGATGAGTACCGCTAACTGGGTAAGAGTTGTCTTTCCGCAGGCATTTATAGGCTTGACCCGTAACAGACTCTGATTATTTCTAATCTCTCCTCTCTCTTCTTCAGTACCGGTAAGCACAACCCGTATACCCCTTGCGGAAAGCTCCTCTGCCAGATAGGTAAATCTCTCCAAGGGCCAACGTTTAGAAAACCAACGCGAACTTGCCCCAATATTCATTCCTACTAAAATCTGAACTGGAGAAACCCAGTTCTGCCCCAGGAGTTGGTCCACAAATTCCTCGTCCTCCTCTTTTATAGACAACTCCAGTTTTTTATCTTCACATTTTATACCAAAGTGGTTTAATAAACGGAATTGATGTTCAATGGGCGAAAGCAATTCTTCGGTATCTTTAAGACGGTAATTCAAGAGAAAAGAAAACTTTCCATTATCATAGCCAATCCTTCTGGGGGAAAAAGAGAGATATGCTAAGAGATGACTGGTTCGGTTATTCTGTAAATCAATCACCAGGTCAAAAACATCTCTTCTAAGCATACTACCCACTTCCTTCAGCAGGCTAAACCGATTTTGATAATATGCTCTATTGAGAATCATTACTTCATCTACATAAGGAAGACTGGCAATGATTTCTCTTGCTTCTTTTCCAGTTAAAACCACAATGTAGGCTTGAGGAAAATTTTTCCTTATGGCACGGATACTGGGGATGGAAAGAACTACATCTCCTAAGGCGCTGTATTTAATAATTAATATGCGGAGAACTTGTATTGCTTCTTTATACACTTCCAGTGTCTTATCTACCATCTTCTGGAGTGTAAAATTTTTTTCTACAATCTCTCTCCCTTTTTGCGCAAACTCTTTAGCAGTCTCTCTCTCTTTCAAAAGCCTTATAATCGCCTCTGCCATTTCTGGAGGATTATGGGGAGGAACCAGTAAACCATTCACTCCTTCCCGGATTATATCGGTAACCCCCCCTACCTGAGTGGCTACCACGGGAACCCCACAGGCTCCGGCTTCAATCAAAACTCTGCCAAAAGCTTCGTGGGTAGTGGTGGCTAAGACTAAGAGGTCTAAGTTATGGAGTAATTCTGCAATATTTTCCACATGACCTACAAATTCTACATATCGTTCAAGCCCAAGTTGTCTGATGAGCAAATCTAATTCGCGCTTATATTCTTTTTTATCCGGGGCAACTTCCCCTGCAATAATAACCTTTACTTTAGGGACAACTCTCACCACCTTTGCCATCGCCTTTAAAAAATCTGTATGCCCTTTCAGGGGAGTAATTCTCCCAATTATCCCTACCCGGCAGCCATTTTTTAAATCCAATCTTGGTTCCTGGTAAGTAAATACTTCTAAATCCACTCCCCGAGGGATAAGTCTTAAGCGATAGAAAGGGACACCAAAATGGTCACGCATATGTTTACCGATGACCGAACTAATCACAATCACAAGTTTACCCAATCCCATTATCTTACTGAAAAAATGTTTTCTATAATAGCCGTGACAGGTAGTTAAAAAAACAGACCAGTTAAATATACCCTTTTTAACATAACGGGCTAAATATAACCGATAGGCAAAATAGCCAATCCAGGCAGGAACCCGTGAACGCGCATGGAGAATCTCTATCTTCTCTTTCTCTAAGATCTCGGCAACTTTAAAAACCATTCGGGAAATAGTAAATATAGACTTTTCATGAACTGGTAAAGAATAATGAATAACCCCCTTCTCTTTCAATTCTTTTACTAAACGGCCACCGTAAGAAATAACCACC
>JAMWCG010000057.1 GCA_023818555.1 Candidatus Omnitrophota bacterium | reverse complement strand
CAATATGCCAGTGCTTTTTCTTTAATTTTCTCTTATGTCTTGATACTCTCTTTAAAAGATTCTTCTCTGCCTTTCCCACATAAATGTAGAATCCCTTAGGAAAAGAGACTATCCCTAAACTGCCCACCTCTATTTTTGTATTTTTTCTCAATTCTAAAATTAAGAGATAACTACCACCATCTTTTGCCTCTCTTCTGAGTATTCTCCAGGGAATTTTTAAAATTTTAAATTTTTTAAGGGAAAAATCCTTATCCCAGAAAAGTCCCAAGGCAATTATCTTTATCTTCTTTCGGGAATTCAAAAGAGTTAAAGAAAAATCTAAATCCGTATGGTAGTTGGGTAAAAATAGGTAAGGAAAATAGGAATGGACTAAGAAGAGGATTGCTCCTTTGGTCCCATTTTGAGATAGCTTTACCAGATCTTCGAGCTGTCTTCTTCCTCTTTCAGTTTTTGCATCCGGAAACATCGCCAATCTTTTATTAAATAAAGTACAGGTCTTTACTTCCAAAACTATCCTTTTATTCTTATTTTCTAATAAAAGGTCAAATCTGCTCCTTCCGATTTTTACTTCAGAAGAAATTATTTTTGCATTTTTAAAATTGGGAACGGCTCCACTTTCAATGAGATAGCCGGCAATTCTATTAGAAAGACTTGTATCCAAAACTACCGGATAACCATACTTTTCAGTAGCTAAGACTCTAAATCTTTTCTGATCTTTTAAAAGATAAATTTTCTTATGGGGTAAGAGAAGTTCAGAGAGTCTTCCGGAATTGGCTAAATAGGCTTTTATTCTCTTTTTCTTATACTGGCAAATTACAGTAAAGCGATTGGGACGCTGGAGGAATTCTGCTTTTAGGATTTTATCTTTCTTAAAGAGATTTAAGGGGGAAATTATAGTCCCACTTCCTTTATTACTCTTTTAATTTCTTCCACCGAATTCTTAAATGCCTCTTTTTCTTCAGGAGAAAGTTCAATCTTTAAGACTTCCCTAACCCCAGTTCTATTTATTACCGCTGGAAGACTCAGATAAAGACCATTTACTCCTAAATAATCTTCTATCAGAGAAGATACCGGTAAAATTGCATTCTCATTGTTTAGAATTGCTTCGCTAATTCTCACCAAAGCCAATCCTATACCGTAAGAAGTCTCGCCTTTCTTCTCAATTATTCTATAGGCTGAGTCTCTTACTTCCGTAAAAATCTTATCAAATTCTTCCCTCTGTCTGCAGAGGGATGTATTCTTACAGATGTAGCAGTAATCCTTAAATAAAACCCCACCAATCATTGCCCTTGACCAGACGGCAAATTCGGTATCTCCGTGCTCACCTAAGATATAGGCATGTATATTGCGGGAATCAACCTTACAGTGCTGAGAGAGTAAAAATCTAAATCTGGCACTATCCAAGACTGTCCCTGAACCCATCACCTCTTTTGCCGATTTTCCTGAAAATTTATAGGCAGCATAAGATAAGACATCTACGGGATTAGTAACAATAAGGAAGATACTCTGCGGAGTAAATTTCATAATTTCGGGAATTATTTTTTGATAGAGAGAAACATTATCACTGGCTAATTCTCTGCGTGTTTGACCCGGTTTTTGTTTTTTACCGGCGGTAATGACTACTAAATCCGAATCCTTTATATCAGAAAATTCTCCGGCAACAATTTCCACTGGAGAGATATAAGGTGCACCGTGAGAAAGGTCCATTACTTCGCCTTCAAGCCGGTTTCGGTCAATATCTACCAAAACTATCTTTCGACAGAGACCACTTATAGTCAGGGCATAGGCATAACGCATTCCTACATTGCCGCAACCAATAATGGAAACTTTGGGTTTTAATTCTTCCATCTCCGCTACTTTGTAAGAATGACCTCCGATGTCCTTTTTTGATTTATCTCTCTTAATTCTTCCGGCGAAAGCACGGGATACATCATTGCTTTTAATTTCAATTTTTCTCTTTTTTTGTCCAAATGCTTGATGATTAGCTGGGCTGCCTTTAAGGGGTCTTCCTCAAATGCCCAGCCACCACCAACGATCTCAAATAACTCTTGAGTAAGAAATTTCTCTAAATTCCTACTTCCCAAAACCGGTAGAGGTGTTCCAAAGACAACAAAGATTCCCGAAGCTACACAATACCAGCCAATGGCAATTGCTTTTTCGGACATCCATTCCAAGGCAGTCCCCGCCACCGGTAAATCGGAAATATCTTCTCCTAATCCCCCTTCTTTTAAAATCTCACAGCATTCAATTAAAATCCGGGAATTATCCACACAGGCTCCTGAATGTAAAACGGGAGGAAGACCTGTAGCTTCACAGACTTCTCTTAATCCCAATCCCGCATATTCAAAGGCAGCCTCCGGTCTCAATAATCCTTCTTTTCCACAGGCAATAGCCGCACAACCCGTCTGCACCACTAAAACATCATTCCGCAAAAGTTCTTTTACCAATTGAATATGTGAACCACCACTTAAATTCTTGGGATTATCGCAACCCACAACTCCGACAACCCCTCTAATCCTCCCTTCAATGATGGCATTATTTAAGGGTCGGTAAGTTGCCCTGAACTTCCCACCCAAATGGTGAAATATTCCTTCGGTAGTAAAACCCACAACTACATCCATCCTCTCTTTGGGAATATTTACTCTGGATTTATCTCTATTCGGGAAATTCTCAATGGCCAGATTTACCAAACTTCTGGCTATATCTAAAGCCTCCTGTTCTCTAAATTCGATATGCTCTATCCCATAAAATCTTGCCTTCTCGTGGGTAGAAATTATTTTTGTATGAAAGCAAGAGGCTACTCTCGCCAATGCCGGCATAATACATTGTAAATCTACGAGCATCAACTCAATGGCACCGGTAGTTATCGCCAACTCTTGTTGTAAAAAATTTCCCGCCACCGGAATTCCTCTGCGCACCAGAACCTCATTTGCTGTGCAGCAGATTCCCACCACATTTATTCCCTTTGCCCCCTTCTCTTTTGCTTTTTGAATAAATTCTTCTTCCATGGCTACTTGGGCAACTATATCAGATAACAGAGGAACATGCCCGTGCACAACTAAATTCACCTCATCTTCTTTCAATACTCCTAAATTTATCTGAGAACGAATAGGTTCAGGTAGACCAAAAAGGATATCGGAGATTTCCGTAGCCACCATTGAACCTCCCCAGCCATCAGATAAAGCCACACGCATACAGGAAAAAACCAAACTCCGCAAGTCATTGTCTACACCCATATTTGTGCGTGACAATGCCTCAGTTATTTCTCTATCCATTCCCCTGGGCATAATCTTTAATTTTCGCCACAATCCCTGTCTCTTCTTGGGTGCCCTGTGCGCAAAAGTTATTTCTCCTTCCTGTTGTCCATATTCACAGAGAATCTTCTTGGCCAGGTCTCCCGCAATTTCTTCTAAGGACTTATTTTCTACAGGAATGGAAAACTCCTTTGCTAAATTTTTCAGTTTCTCCTCACATTTTATCCTATAACCTTGAGTCCTCCCTTCCGCCAAAGTCAATAAGGCTAAAGTCAAATCCCTTCCATGGTCATTGTGACAGGCAGAACCAGCAGTTGTTCTTCTTAAAAGATTTCGGGCGGTAATTATATCTCTGTCTGCTCCACAGACACCAAACTCTGCTCCTTCACCAAAAGGGTCAATCCGGCAAGGACCTAAGTTACAATTTGTGCAGCAGAGTCCCAGTAATCCAAATCCACACTGTGGTTGCTGTAATTCATATCTCTCCCAGACAGTCCGGATATTCTCCTTTTTGGCTAAATCTAAGATTTCTTTAGAGGCTGAATCTAATGAAAATTTCTTCATCTCATCCTCCTGAGTTTAAAAGTTTTTTTACTATTCCCTTTGCCTCTACATAGATTCTATCCTCTTTTAAAATTCTCCAGTTAGACATTCTGTTTACTTCTGAGAACAAATTACTAAAAGATAGATAACCTAAGATTTTGTCTCTATCTAAATGCAAGTCTAAAAATTCTTTATCCTTCTCTTCTCTGATTTTATTGGCTATACCCAAAACTCTTTTTATCCCAATATCCTTGGCTAAAGGATATATCCTCATAAAACTCTCTACACTCAACTTTGAAGGTTCAACGACGATTAATAGATAATCAAATTTTTCTGCTGTCCCTCTCCCCAAATGTTCAACTCCCGCCTCAAAATCCACGACAATATACTCGTCTTTTCTCAAGGCAATCTGATGGAGCAACCTCCTTAAAAATGTGCTCTCCGGACAGACACATCCCGCATCTCCGGATTTTACTGTTCCCATCACGATGAGTTTAATACCCTCGTGCTCTTTCATAAATCTATCGGGAATATCATCTATCTTGGGAGTCAATTTATAAAAAGCTCCCTTCACCTCCATCCTCTCAGAGATGAGTTCTTTCATTTGGATGATGGGAGTTATTTTTTCTACTTCCGGAAATCCTAAAAAACTTCCCAAATTGGCATCCGGATCGGCATCCACAGCCAAAACTCTAATCCCCAAATCCTTAAGCACCCAACAGATTAAACCTGCTAAGGTGGTCTTACCCACTCCGCCTTTCCCAGCAATCCCAATCTTCATTTTTTTAATTATACAACTTAGAATTCTAAATGTAAATGATATTTAGTTTGGGGAAGACGAATCTCCTAAGGGGATTAAGATAAGTATATCTTCTCCGCCAATTGCTTACCCTCGGAAGTAAGGAATATCTTTGCGATACTCTCTTTCAATTTAACTCTATCTTTTATATCCAACTCGTCTTTTAAATTCACCAACCAGTCGGCATCATAAAGAATTTTAAAATTTAAGGTATCAATCACAGCCGGAGAATGGTGATGGGAAATTATCTGACAAATCTCTTCAATATCTTCTTTTTTAAGCCCGACTTTTAAGAGTATTTTTCGGGCAATCTCTGAACCTTCTTTCTCCTGTAAATTTTCGTTAGAAGAACCGTATTTTTCTTCCGCAACTTTTATCCCCACATCATGTAAGATGGCTGCGGGAATTACAATATGCCAATCTCCTTTTTCTTTCTTCAACAACTCTTCGGAAAAATTTAAAACCTTTTTGGCATGTTCTATTCTTTTCTTATCCTCCCCAAAATATTCTTCTAATTCTTTTAAGAGTTTCTCTTTTATGGTTATGGCTCGATTCTGCAGATATTGATTATAGAGTTTATCTCCTACACATTCCTTAGCGTATCTACACCAATCCAGACAACTTGCCTCTTCGGGGAGACGTAAGACTTCATTTTTACAATTTGGACAAATTACCTTTACCTCATCTGTCCAGATCTCTAATTCTTTACCACAATGAGAACATCTAATCTCTTCCGGTTGTGGCTGTCTAAATCTCTGAGAACCAGGACATTCAAAGACCATCTCTTTATATCCACTCCTCAGATAAAATCTCTCCTTCTAAACTTACCACAATGCTTTTTAGGGGGACTTTTCTTTTTGCTTTTTCAGCCGCTTCTTTAGCTATTGCCACCAGACCATAGCAACAGGGAACCTGCATAGTCATTATGGTAAGGGTATTAATTTTGGCATCGTCAATTAAAGATTTTATCTTCTCCGCATATTCATCTTGACCGGAATCTAATTTTGGGCAGGCAATAGCAATAGATTTTCCTTTAAGAAAATCTTTATGAAAATCTCCCACAGTGTAAGCCACACAATCCGCTGATAATAAGACATCTGCCTTTTGATAGTAGGGAGCAAGAGGTGAAACCAAATGCAATTGAATTGGCCACTGCCTTAATTCCGAAGGTCTTTTCCCTGCCTCCTCGCTTAGTTTTCCTTTTTCCTTTTTTCTAAAATCCATAATTTTAGACCCCGGACAACCGGAAAAAGAATGCATACTCTCTCCCATCACTACCTCCTCTTCTAAGGGAATGTCTATTTTCTTCTCTTTTAAGAACTCTATGGCTTCTTTAAGGTATTGATTTTGATTGTGCTCTTTGAGATGCTCTAAATGTGCTCTTATAACATTCTTCCCTTGTTTGACAATATTTTCCATGGTCTTCCTCTCATCATACTCCTGAGCTTCTCTTTCCTCAATTGTAATTGCCCCTTGAGGACAGTGTCCAATGCAAGCGCCCAAACCATCGCAGAATAAATCACTGATCAGTCTTGCCTTCCCATCAATAATCTTTAATGCCCCTTCCGGACAATTTGGGATACACAAACCACAGCCATTGCATTTTTCTTCATCTATCTTAATTATCTTTCTCTTCATATAGCAATCACCCTCTTTACCTCCGGTACAAATTTTTTGAGTTGTCTTTCTACACCCATTGCCAGAGTCATCTGAGACATCGGACATCCTCCACAGGCACCGGTTAGTCTTACTTTAACTGTCCCATCCTCTT
>JAMWCG010000056.1 GCA_023818555.1 Candidatus Omnitrophota bacterium | reverse complement strand
CCCCGATATGCTGCGTAATCCCTCCTGCTTCCTTCTCCGCCACATTACTCTTCCGTATGGCATCTAAGAGAGAGGTTTTACCATGGTCAACATGCCCCATAAGGGTTACCACAGGAGGACGGGGCTTTAATTGCGATGTATCAGCAGGCCGAAAGTGCTCGGTAAATATTTTCTCTTCTTCCGTGGGAAGACGAACAAGGACACAACCTAATAATTCTTCCACCTTTGCCACCATCTCTTCCGTGATTAACTGGTTTATATTCACAAAAATCCCTCCCTGGATGAGTTTCTGCATTATCTGGGAAGGTTTGAGGGAAAGTTTTATCGCCAGGTCTTTCACGCTGAAAGGGAATTTTATCTCAATCTCTTTCACCTCTTTAACCGGCTTCTCTATAAGCGCAGTCTTTGCGGAAGAAACCACTTCCTTCTTCGCGCCTTTTGCCTTTAAGGAAACTTCTTTCTTGGCTTTGACAGCAAACTCTTCTTTAATGAGCCGGGCAACTTCCTCGTTTAAAACGCTCATATGGCTCTTCACTTCCACCTTGAGGGCGCGCAGTTTATTGATGAGTTCGTGAGAAGTAATGTTTAGTTCTTTGGCTAATTGGTGAATCCTTATCCCCATCTTGCTCACCCAACCTCACCTTTTTCCAGCAGTTCTTTTGCTCCCGCAATAATCTTTTCTGCAGTAGTCTTCCCTATTCCCTTTATTTTCATAAGTTCTTCCAGATTAAAATTTGCCAACTGACTAATCTCGGTAATTCCTGCCGCTTCTAACAACTTGGCGGTTTTAGGTCCCACCCCTTTTATATCCTCCAGACCAATCTTCTTCTGAGCAGCCAGTTGAATCCTTGTGCGCACATCAATATCCCAGCCGGTAAGTTTACAGGCAAGCCGGACATTCTGCCCTTTCTTCCCGATAGCAATGGAAAGCTGGTCATCGCTGACAATCACCTGAATCTTTTTGGTTGCTTCATCAATCCTTACTTCTTCTAACTGGGCAGGAGCAAGCGCTGCTTTTACAAATTCCGTTAAATCAGGACTCCAGCGAATGATATCAATCTTTTCTCCCTGAAGTTCTTTCACAATATTCTTTACTCTTGCTCCCTTAACTCCCACACAGGCACCCACCGGATCAACTTTTTCATCTTTTGACCAGACGGCAATCTTGGTCCTTTCCCCCGCCTCGCGTGAAATAGCCTTTATTTCTACCACTTTCTCATAAACCTCCGGAACCTCCATTTCAAAGAGTTTCTTCACAAATTCTGGACGGGAACGGGAAAGCACCACCTGGGGTCCCTGACCGATTTTGCGCACTTCCCAACAGAGGGCTTTAATCCTCTCTCCCTGACGGAATTCCTCTTTCCGGGACTGCTCATTACGAAAAATAATCCCTTCTACTTTTCCTAAATCAATGATTAAATTTCCTTTTTCTATCCGATGCACCGCGCCATTGACTATCTCTCCTTTTTTAGCTTCAAATTCATTGAAAACTATATCTCTTTCTGCCTCTCGGATTTTTTGAATAATTACCTGCTTGGCAGTCTGGGCAGCGATACGACTGAAAGGAGTAGAATCAATCTCCTTCCCTTCCAGAAAAAATCTTATCTTTCCGCTCTGAGGTTCTAAACGGGCTACGAGGTCATCTTCTTTCTTAAGATGCAAAACCTTGCGGGCAGCAGAGACCAGTGCCGATTCTACTGCCTGAATCAAGGTCTCCCGTTGAATTCCCTTTTCCTGTTCAATATAATTTAAGGCAGTGATAATATCCTCATTCATCATTATTCTCCTCAAAAAACAATCTCTCCCCGCTCAATCTTCTCTAAAGGAAGGGGAAGAATTTTCTCAGAACTTATTTTGAGTAAGAGTTTATCCGGAAAAACATCATAAATCTCCCCCTTGTATTCTTGCTTCCCTTCCCATAATTCTTTTAAGATAATCCGCACCGTTTTACCTAAGTTACGCACAAAATCACGCTCGCTGGTAAGTGGTCTATCCAGCCCCGGAGAAGAAACCTCCAGGATATACGGTTCATTAATCACCTCCGGGTGATGGTCAAGAATCGTGCCAATCTCCTCATTTAAGAATACACAATCCTCCAGAGTTATCCCTCCCTGCTTCTCCACCAGGAAACGCAGAAGAAGACTCCTCCCGCGGGGCTGTAAATCCATTTCCACCAGTTCTACTCTCTGGGTCTCTAAGAAAGGGAGGATTAACTCCCTTATTTTCTCTTTCTTCTCTTCTTCAAACATTTAACAAAAAAGTGGGTCTTCACCCACTTTCTAATCACTCCTTTCAGAAAAATTTCTTAAGAAATTTTACACTAAATTTTTTATTTTGTCAAGTATTTTCTCTATCGCCTCTGCGGAAGTAAAAGAAGAGGTCTCTCCGCTTCTTCGCAAGCGCAATTCCAATAAACCTTTTTTCAGGAAATTTTGTCCCACCACCAGTCGGAGAGGAATTCCCAAGAGGTCGGCATCCTTAAACTTTACTCCCGGACTTACCTCCCGGTCATCCAGGAGACAATCAATCTCTTTTTCTCTCAACCGGTTATACAGCTCTTCGGCAATTTCCTTAATTAAAGAATCATGGGGGTGGGTGGGAAGAATCAAAATCTCAAAGGGAGAAAGTGACTTATTCCAAACAATCCCTTCCTTATCATGGTTCTGCTCAATAAAGGCGGCCATAATCCGGTTTATCCCTATTCCGTAACAGCCCATAATCAAAGGTTTTTCTTTCCCATCAGAGTCTGAAAAATTTGCCTTCAGGGCAGAAGAATATTTTGTCCCCAATTTAAAAATATGCCCAATCTCCAATGCGGTCTTTAAAGAAGCCCTTCCACCACAGCGAGGACATTTATCTTGAGCAGTAAAATAGCGAAAATCACCAAACTCCTCTACGGAAAAATCCCTTCCTAAATTGACATTAACAAGATGCTTATCCCGTTTATTGGCACCGGTTACAAAATTAAACATTCCCTTAAGGGAATAATCCGCTAAGAGCCTTATTCCTTTAATTCCCACCGGCCCGGAAAAACCCAAAGGACCACCAGTCACTTGCATAATCGTCTTTTCATCCGCCAGGATTAAATTTTCTGTTTTAAGATAGCGTGCCAGTTTTACCAAATTCAATTCATAATCTCCCCGCAGTAAAACTGCAATCTCTTTTCCGTTGGCTAAAAGAATTATAGTTTTAACCAATTCCTGAGGGCTAACTTTCAGAAACTGAGAAACCTTCTCCACCGTGGAAACCCCGGGAGTTTCCACCTCTTGCATGGGGTGCAAAACCTTTGTGTCTATTGTTTGTGATTTGTTGCCTGTGGGCAGAGCACACTCCGCCACCTCCAGACTGGCTGCATATTGACAATCTTCGCAAACCACAATTTTATCCTCGCCATTTTCGGTAGGTGCCATAAATTCATGGGAGACATTCCCACCCATCATCCCCGGGTCTGCCTCCACGGCAATAAAATTCAAACCGCACCTTTCGAAAATCCGCTGGTAAGCAGTGTACATCTTCTCATAACTCTTCTCCAATCCTTCCCAGTCAGCATCAAAACTGTAAGCGTCTTTCATTATAAATTCCGCAGTTCTGATTATCCCAAAACGCGCTCGGGGTTCGTCCCGAAATTTAGTCTGAATCTGATAAATAATCTGGGGAAGTTGTTTATAAGAACGAATTTCCCCACTTACTAAATAAGTGATTATCTCCTCATGGGTAGGCCCAAAAACTATCTCTTTACCATGGCGGTCCTGATAGGTGATTAAAATATCTCCTTTAAGGGAAGCATAACGCCCGGTTTGCTCCCAGAGCTCCTTGGGCTGCATTGCCGGCATTAAAACTTCCTGTGCCCCCGCCCGGTTCATCTCCTCCCGAACAATCTGGGTGATTTTATATAAGACCTTCCAGCCCAAAGGAAGATAAGCATAGGTCCCACTGGTAAGTTTTCTGATTAACCCCGCGCGGAGCATCAAGATATGACTGATTGCCTCTGCCTCCTTAGGAATTTCTTTTAAAGTAGGAATAAATGTCTTTGACCAGCGCATTTCTCTCCTTTTTGAATTTAATTTAACATAAATTTAATCTTCAGTCAATAAAAATTTAATTTTTTAACTTGCAGGGGAATAATAAAACTTTTTAAAATATTTAAAGAAACAGGGAGACGGAAATTCTCACTTGAAAACCCTATTTTCAGCATTGCCAGCAGGAGACAAAATGATGGGGAAGCACCTCTTTTAAGAAAGGCTCGTTCTCCTCACAGAGAGTTTTCTTCTTCCCACAGCGTGGTAGAAAGCGACAGAGCCTGTCTTCCGGCTTTTCCTCCTCCACAGTTACAGTCTGAGAAATAAAGGTTTTTTTCCCGATAAAGGGAATGGAAGAAAAAAGAGTCTGCGTGTAGGGGTGTAAGGGATTTTGGAAAATTTCCTCAGAAAAGGCGCGTTCTAAAATCTTTCCTCTATACATTACACAAACTTCATCACTCAGATGCCGAATAACCCTTAAGTCGTGAGCAATAAAAATGTAAGAGAGTTTCAATTTTTCCTGTAATTCTATTAAGAGGTTAATCATCTGCGCCTGAATAGATAAATCTAAAGAAGAAACCGGCTCATCAAGGATGACCAATTCTGGCTCACTCGCCAAAGCGCGAGCAATACTGATGCGCTGGCGCTGGCCTCCGCTAAACTCATGGGGAAATCTCTCCAGAGCATCGTAGGATAAACCTACCATCTCTAACAGCCTGAAAACTCTTTTTCTTTTCTCGGCTTTATTTTCCTTTAACAATTCCATCCCCTCCAAGATAATCTTTTCTACGGTAAAACGGGGGTCAAGGGAAGAAAAAGGGTCCTGAAAAACAATGGAAAGAGATTTGCGCAATTTTCGGAATTCCCTCTCAGGGAGAGAAGTAATTTCTTTATCCCGGAAGAAGATTTCTCCTGCATCGGGCTCAAGGATTTTTATTAACAATTTTGCCAGGGTAGATTTTCCGGAACCGCTCTCTCCCACAATCCCTAAGGTCTTCCCTTGCCTCAGAGAGAAACTCACTCCATCCACCGCTTTAATATAACCCACAGTTTTATAAAATAAACCCCTTTTTAGCGGGAAAAACTTTTTCAAATCCTTCACCTCCAAAATAGTTATCTGAGCATTCTCTAACATTGAATTTTCTGTAACTTAGCGGTAAAAAGGATTATAGCACCATACCCTATGCGTCTCACTGCTCTCTGTTTCTGGGGGAAATTCTTTAACACAGATTTCAATTTTTCTTTCACAACGGGGATGAAAAGGACAACCTGCTGGTCTATTTATGGCTTCGGGAACCTGCCCCGGAATAGCATTGAGAAAAGTCTTAGGTCTATTCAATTCCAAGAGGCAAGCAAAAAGTTTTCGGGTATAAGGATGAAAAGGATTTTGAAAAATCTCCTCAGTTTTCCCTGTTTCCACAAGCTTTCCTAAATACATTATCGCCACTTTATCGGCAATTCCCTCTACAATCGCCAGGTCATGGGTAATGAATAAAGCAGTAAGCCGGGTCTCTTTCTTTATCCTCAAAATTAACTCCAAAATCTGTGCCTGAATAGTCGTATCTAAGGCAGTGGTGGGTTCATCAAGAATTAAAAATTTGGGACCACAGGAAAGACTCATCGCAATCATCACCCGTTGACGCATCCCTCCACTTAATTGATGAGGATAACTTTCCCATATAAGCGCGGGATGAGCAAGTCCTACATTTTTTAACAACTCTAAAGCCTTAAGACGCGCTTCTCTTTTATTCATTTTTAAATGTGTATTTAACATC
Source organism: Candidatus Omnitrophota bacterium (assembly GCA_023818555.1). Taxonomy (GTDB): domain Bacteria; phylum Omnitrophota; class Gorgyraeia; order DTHP01; family DTHP01; genus DTHP01. Next base: position 597 of record JAMWCG010000056.1, on the reverse strand, counting down.
TCCGTCATCTGAACCCCTATAGAAAGCACGGGATTTAAGAAAGCAAGGGGTTCCTGAAAGACCATGGTTATTTCTTTCCCCCGTAAAGCCTGCCAATCTTTTTTAGAGAGGCTTCTTAAATTTTTCCCGGCAAAGTTAATTTCTCCTTCCACAATTTTCCCCGGAGCAGGAACAAGATTTAAAATAGACAAACCGAAGATTGTCTTTCCGCAACCCGATTCTCCCACCAGAGCAAAAAACTCTCCCTCCTTTATCCCTAAGGAAATCCCTTCCAGGACTCTGGCTATACCCTCTTCAAGATAAAAATAAACCTTCAGATTCTTTATCTCTAACAAACTCTCTCTCTGCATCTCTATCTCATCTCTGCCTTATGCGGGTCAAAGGCATCCCTAAGCCCATCGCCCAGGAGATTAAAGGCAGCTACAGTAACGAATATAAAAAATCCTGGGATAATCACCCAGGGATGTTTTTGTATTTCACTTATGGTCATCGCCTCGGAGAGAAGGTTCCCCCAGCTGGCATAGGGGTCTTGAATTCCCAAACCAATTAAACTCAAAGCAGATTCTCCCAGGATGTATCCGGGGATGGAAAGGGTAA
>JAMWCG010000055.1 GCA_023818555.1 Candidatus Omnitrophota bacterium | reverse complement strand
CATTGGGAAGGTGTAGCCATGGAAAAAGCAAAGAAAGGAAAAGATTTGAAAACCCCGCTAAAACAGGAGACTAAATATGATGCCACCACCATCCAGGTTTTGGAGGGGATTGAAGCGGTGCGGCGCAGACCGGCGATGTATATTGGAGATGTCTCCTCACGGGGACTCCACCATTTAGTTTATGAAGTGGTGGATAATAGTATTGATGAAGCCATGAGTGGTTTCTGCCAAAATATTGAGGTAATTGTTCATCCTGACAATTCGGTAACCGTCCTTGATGACGGAAGAGGGATTCCGGTAGATATGCATAAGACCCAGAAGAAACCAGCAGTGGAAGTGGTAATGACGATGCTTCACGCCGGTGGGAAATTTGACCATCGGGTATATAAAGTAGCGGGTGGCTTGCACGGGGTGGGTGTTTCCGTGGTAAATGCACTCAGTGAATGGTTGGAAGTAGAGGTGAGAAGGGAAGGAAAGGTTTATCATCAGCGCTATGAACGGGGTAAAACTGTTACCCGACTGACTGTAATTGGAAAAAGTAGCCGAACGGGAACCAAGGTTACCTTTAAACCGGATAAAGAAATCTTTGGGAACAAAATTGAATTTTCTTATGATATCTTAGCCAATCGTTTAAGGGAACTTGCCTTTTTAAACAAAGGCTTGCACATCGTTTTAAAAGATGAACGGAGCGAAAAAGAGAGTGATTTTAAATTTAGTGGAGGCATTATTTCTTTTGTAGAATATCTCAATAAGAATAAGAATCCTCTCCATCCCAAGGTAGTCTATTTCCAGAAAGATAAAGACCAGGTGATTGTAGAAGTAGCTTTTCAATATAACGATGGTTATGCGGAAAACATTTTTAGTTTTGCCAATAATATAAATACGATAGAAGGAGGAACACATTTAAGCGGATTTAAATCTGCCTTAACCCGGACGATCAACAATTATTGTAAAACAAAGAATCTACTTAAAGAAAATGACCCGCCCTTGCAAGGGGAGGATGTGCGAGAGGGTCTTACCGCGGTGATCAGTGTGAAACTTCCCAATCCTCAGTTTGAAGGACAGACCAAGACAAAATTGGGTAACTCTGAAATTGCGGGGCTGGTGGAATCAATTGTCAATGACAGCCTTTCGGCTTTCTTTGAAGAAAATCCCTCTCTGGCTAATAAGATTGCTGAGAAAGCCATTCTGGCCGGTAGGGCAAGGGAGGCAGCCAGGAAGGCGAGAGAACTTACGCGGAGAAAAGGGGCTTTAGAGACCGCTGACTTACCCGGGAAATTGGCAGACTGTTCGGAAAGAGACCCTAAACTTTGTGAGCTCTATATCGTAGAAGGAGATAGTGCGGGAGGGAGTGCCAAACAGGCGCGCGACCGGAGATATCAAGCTATTCTTCCTTTAAAAGGTAAAATTTTAAATGTGGAGAAGGCAAGGGTAGATAAGATTTTGAGTAATGAGGAAATCCGGATGATTGTTTCGGCAATTGGAGCAGGAGTGGGAGAGGACTTTGATCTTTCCAAAATCCGTTATCATAAGATTATTCTTATGGCAGATGCAGATGTAGATGGTTCGCATATCCGGACTTTGCTTTTAACTTTCTTCTATCGGCAGATGCGGCCTTTAATTGAAAATGGTTATGTCTATATTGCTCAGCCTCCTCTCTATAAAGTAAAACGGGGGAAGCGTGAGGAATATATCCAGACCGAGGCGGAGATGAACGAGTTACTCTTGGATTTAGGTTCGGAAGGCTTGACATTCATTACTAATATAAAAGAAAAAAGAGAATTCAGCACCAATCAATTTCGCAATCTTTTGGATATCCTCGTAGAGTTGGAGCGCTATGAAAGCATCTTTAAAAAGAAAGGAATTGATTTTGTGAAATATCTTAGTCTGCAGGATAAGAAGAAGCGACTTCCCCTCTACTATTTGCGCGAAGATAATAAAGAAATTTTCTTTTATGACGATGAAGAACTTTCGCAATACATCCAGGGATACGAAGGCGAGAAGAAGGAAGAGCACGGTTTAGAAACTGTGGAGCTTTTTGAAGCCAAGGAGATTGAAGAGTTGAACAAATCTCTGGAGAAGATGGGAATGAGTATAAGAGACTACGCAGGAAATAATGAAAAAGGGAGACCGATTTTTAAAATAAAAGAAGAGAAACAGCAGGTGGAGATATATAGTCTTAAAGAAATCTTAGACCATGTAAAGAGAAATGCCAAGGAAGGTTTACTGATCCAGCGCTACAAAGGTTTGGGAGAAATGAACCCCACTCAACTTTGGGAGACCACTATGGATGCTGAGAAACGCACCTTAACCCGGGTAACCTTAGAAGATGCAGTGGAGGCGGACGAGATATTTACCGTCCTCATGGGTGACCAAGTAGAACCGCGGCGGAAATTTATTGCTGAGCATGCTCATGAGATTAGATATTTAGATATCTAAAAATGGGAAAAATGACCCCAGGCGATTTTTACCAGGACAATAGGTTTATGAATATGCTTAGTCGTTTGCATAGTAAAACTACTTTCAATCATCTCTTAGAATTTATTGTCCAGAATTTTAAAACCTATCTTCCTTTTGAAAGGGTAGGGCTGGCTTTGGTGGATGAGGAAGGAGAATGCATTAATAACCGGAAGGTGATTGCCGAGAGACCGTTTTTCTACCGTGGCTACGAAATACCTTATAACCAGACCGAATTGGATGAGATAGTAAAAACAGGTCTGCCCCGGGTGATCAATAACCTTGAGGTCTATTTGGAAAAAAATCCCCATTATCTTTGGCCAGGTCAGATATTTGGGGGAGGAGTTATGGCAAGTATCCTTCTCCCTTTAAAAGTAAGAGAAAAGGGAGTGGGGGTGATGTTTTTCTGTCATTCCCAAGCCAATATTTATAATCAAGAGCATATAAATTTCTTACGCTTTGTTTCTCCGCACATCACTACCGTTTTTGAAAAAACTTTCCTCATGCGGGAGCTTGCCCTTACCACGGTGATGGGTTTGGCGAATTTAGCGGAGAAGAGAGACTTAGAAACTGGTCGGCATATAAAGAGAATAAAATACTACTCGCGGGCTTTAGCCATAGAATTAGCCACCCACAGTATTTACAAGGATGAAATAGACGAGGAGTTTATTCAAGATATTTATGATTTCAGTCCTCTCCACGATATTGGTAAGGTGGGAATATCGGATGCGATTTTACGGAAACCCGGTAAACTTACTCCTGAAGAATTTGAAGAGATGAAGAAACACACCATTATTGGTAAGGAGATTCTGGAGGCGATTGAGGAGAATTTAAAAAGCAAAGGTTTTTCTTTTTTTAAGATGGGCATAGAGATTGTTTATTCCCATCAGGAGAAATTTGATGGCTCCGGTTATCCTGCAGGGTTAAAGGGAGAGGAGATTCCGCTCTCTGCCCGTTTAGTGAGTGTCTGTGATGTTTTTGATGCCTGCAGTCTGGAGAGGATTTATAAGGAGGCATATTCGCTGGAAGAATGTTATCGGATTGTAGAAGAAGGCAAGGGGAAGCATTTTGACCCCATAATTGTAGAGGCTTTTATGAAGATAAAAGATAAGATTGAGGGGATCTATCGGCGTTTCAAAGATTGAAGAAGGAGGAATTCTGGGATGTATGACCGGAATACAAAGATAATTCCTGTGGACATTGAAGATGAAATGAAGTTTTCCTATATCTCCTACGCGATGAGTGTAATTGTAGGGAGGGCTCTTCCGGATGTGCGTGATGGTTTGAAACCGGTGCATCGCCGCATACTTTTTGTGATGAAAGAATTGGGCTTAGAGCATAACAAGCCCTATAAGAAATGTGCAAGAATTGTGGGTGAATGTTTAGGAAAATACCATCCCCACGGAGATGTTGCAGTCTATGACGCTTTGGTGAGGATGGTTCAGGATTTTTCTTTAAGGTATCCTTTAATTGATGGCCAGGGTAATTTTGGTTCCATTGATGGTGATGCCCCGGCAGCAATGCGTTATACGGAGGCGAGGCTGGCTCCTATTGCAGAGGAGATGCTTTTGGATATTGATAAAGAGACTGTGGATTTTGTCCCCAATTTTGATGAATCTTTAACTGAACCAGTGGTTTTACCCGCGGTCTTACCCAATCTTTTGGTCAATGGGTCAAGTGGGATTGCTGTGGGGATGGCGACCAATATCCCTCCCCATAATCTGGCCGAGGTAGCCGAGGGAATTGTAAAAGTGATTGATAATCCGGAAATAGAGATAGAAGATTTAGGGAAAATAATCAAAGGGCCGGACTTTCCCACCGGGGCTTTTATCTGTGGAAAAGAGGGGATAAAGGAAGCGTATCGCACAGGTAGGGGAGTGATTAAACTCCGTGCCCGGGCAGTTATAGAGGAGCAGAAGTCAGGGAAAGAAACCATTGTGATTACCGAAATTCCCTATCAGGTAAACAAGGCAAATCTCATTGAACAGATTGCTAAACTGGTAGAGGAGAGGAGGATTGAAGGGATTTCTGACCTCCGTGATGAGTCTGATAAAGAGGGGATGCGGATTGTGATTGAATTGAAACGCGATGCTCCCTCACGGGTAATTCTCAATCAGCTCTACAAGCATACCCAGATGGAGAGTTCTTTTGGGATAATTATGCTTGCTTTGGTAGACAACCGCCCCCGGATTTTGAATCTGAAGGAAATGATTCAGGAATATATCAAGCATCGCAAAAATATTGTTATCCGCAGAACCACTTTTGAGTTAGAAAAAGCAAAAAAACGGGCACACATCTTAGAGGGATTAAAAATTGCACTGACAAATTTGGATAAGGTAATTAAAACTATTCGTCAGGCAAAGACTGTTCCGGAAGCAAAGGAGGCTTTGATAAGTAATTTTAAATTAACTCCTGAACAGGCTCAGGCAATCTTAGAGATGCAACTGCAAAGACTTACTGCTTTGGAGAGGGAAAAGATTGATGAAGAGTATCTTTCCCTGATTAAGAACATTCAGCTCTATGAAGCAATTCTAAAGAGTGAGAAGAAGGTCTTAGAGATTATTAAACAGGAAGTGCTGAGCCTAAAGAATAAATATGGAGACAGAAGGCTTACTGAGATAATTCCTGAGGAGGGAGAACTGGAGATTGAAGATTTAATTGCGGAAGAAGATGTGGTAATTACCATAAGCCACAATGGCTACATTAAAAGACTCCCTGTGAGTGCCTACCGGAGACAGAAACGGGGAGGGAAGGGGATTACCGGAGCAGAGTTAAAAGAAGAGGATTTTATTGAACATCTCTTCATTGCTTCTACCCATGATTATATCCTGTTTTTTAGTAATATGGGGAAAGTGCATTGGCTGAAGGTTTACGATATTCCCCAGGCAGGCAGAATGGCTAAAGGAAAGGCAGTGGTTAATCTCTTGGAGTTAGGACAGGGGGAAAAAATCAGTGCCTTTGTCCCGGTAAGGGAATTTAAAGAGAACCAGTATTTAATTATGGCTACAAAAAATGGCTTGGTAAAGAAAACCTCCCTAAAGGCATTCAGCCATCCGCGTAAAGGAGGAATAATCGGGATAACCTTAGAAAAGACAGATGAATTGATTGAAGTGGAATTGACTACGGGTAAAGAAGAGATAATCTTAGCAACCCAGCAAGGGAAAGCAATACGTTTTTCTGAAGAGGAGATTCGGGATATGGGAAGGGGTGCCCGGGGAGTGCGGGGGATTAAACTTGGGAAAAACGATAAAGTAATCGGGATGGAAGTGGTGAAAAAAGATGCCACAATATTAACGGTCACTTCTTTAGGCTTTGGTAAGCGCACCCCTGTGGAAGAGTACCGGAGTCAATCTCGGGGAGGGAAAGGGATTATCAATATGAAAGTGACTAAGAAGAATGGGGAAGTGGTGGGGTTAAAGACAGTGAGCGATAAGGATGAATTGATGATTATCAGTTCCTGTGGAATGTTAGTGCGCTGTACAGTTAAGGATATTCGCGTAACTGGCCGGGTAGCTCAGGGAGTAAGACTGATTCGTCTCGAAGCCAAGGATAAAGTTTCCGGTGTAGCAAGTCTGATTGAAGAAGCTGAAGAAAGCGAAGAAAAATAGTTCTGCTGTAGGATTGGATTGACCCTGTCGTCTAGCCTGGTTTAGGACAAGGGCCTTTCGAGCCCTCGGCACGGGTTCAAATCCCGTCAGGGTCGTGATATTAGAGATAGGATTAGGACAAGGGCCTTTTCCCGAAAGTGGCAACTTCTTAAGATTAACATCGGGATCCCGAAGATATGCTAGGAGAAGTGGCTACATTCGGGACGAGCCCTCGGCACGGGTTCAAATCCCGTCAGGGTCGTGAGAGAGAATTATAGACTTATGAGAAAAGTCCCCTTTGGGAAAGCTGCCCCTTGACAAAATTGAAAAAGTCAGCCATATATAATATATAAATTCAGAAATTTTAAATTTT
>JAMWCG010000054.1 GCA_023818555.1 Candidatus Omnitrophota bacterium | reverse complement strand
AATCCAAAACCACTCCCACATCTTTTACCCGGGGACTAAAATTACCCAAACGATGGCATTCAATAAAACGCGGTTCCCCGGGGAGTTTCAGTATAGTCTGGATGGCAGGATTAAAACGCTCAATATGTCCTACCTGTAGGATAGATTTTTTTCCCTCGGCTATTTTAAGGAGTCCTTTTGCCTCTTTTAGATTGATGGCAAGGGGTTTCTCAATTAAACAGTGAACTCCGTTTTTCAAAAATTCTTTACCAATAGGGTAATGGAGACTGGTGGGGACCGCAATGCTTACCGCATCTACATAAGGGATTATTTCGCGATAGTCAAAATAGAACTCTGTTTTTAATTCTTGGGCAACCTTTTTTGCCTTTTCTTGATTTATGTCACAAACCCCTACCAATTCTACATCTTTCATCTCAGAATAAACCCGAGCATGGATATAACCCAATTTACCTACACCAATCACCCCAACTTTTATCTTTTCCATCTCAATTGGTTATTATACTATATTCATTTTTGAGAATAAAGCGTTTTCTGAAATTGTTCCAGTATTGACAGAAGACAGTTCCCCTTTAAGCACAACTTGTGGTATATAATTCAATCTATATGCCCAAAATATTGTATTTTTTTCTTGACAGGCAAATCTATTTCTGCTATATTTATTTTGGAAAGAGAGGAGGTGGCAGATGAGCTATATGGAACCTAAACTTACAGAGAATGCACTCAAAGTCTTAGAGAAGCGTTATCTGGCAAAAAATGAGGAAGGTAAGATTGTAGAGACTCCTCGGGAGATGTTCATCAGGGTAGCCAAAAGTATTGCTTCCGCGGATAGGCTATATGGCAAAGCGGAACAGGATGTGGATAATCTTACAGAAAAGTTTTATGAAGTAATGGCAGAGGGAGAATTCATTCCCAACTCACCTACCTTAATGAATGCGGGAAGAGAACTCGGACAGCTCAGTGCGTGTTTTGTCCTTCCCATTGATGATTCTATGGAAAGCATTTTTGAGGCAGTAAAATCTACCGCCTTAATTCATAAAACAGGTGGAGGAACTGGTTTTGATTTTTCAAAACTCCGTCCCAAAAATAGTCCGGTAAGGACTACCGGAGGAATTTCTTCAGGACCAGTTTCTTTTATGAAAGTATTTAATGCTGCAACTCAGGCCATAAAACAGGGTGGAACCCGGCGGGGTGCCAACATGGGAATTTTGAGGGTTGACCATCCGGATATCTTAGAGTTTATCACCTGTAAACAGGATGATAAAGAAATTACTAATTTCAATATTTCTGTTGCTTTAACTGAAGAGTTTATGGAGAAGGTAGAGAAAGGAGAGGAATACGATTTGATTGACCCGCATACCAGAAAGGCGGTAAAAAAGCTGCCTGCGAGGGAAGTCTTTGATTTAATTGTTAAACAGGCATGGAAAAATGGTGAACCAGGGATTATCTTTATTGACCGAATGGATAAAGATAACCCTACGCCACAATTGGGGAAAATCGAAAGCACCAATCCTTGTGGTGAACAGCCACTACTTCCCTATGAGTCATGTAACTTAGGGAGCATAAATTTAGCAAAAATGCTGAAATTTTCAAATGGGAATGCAGAAGTTGACTGGGATAAGTTAAGGACACTTACCCATGTAGCAGTCCATTTCTTAGACAATGTAATTGATATGAATAAATTTCCTTTAAAAGAGATTGAGGAGAAGACAAAACTTACGCGGAAGATTGGTTTAGGGGTGATGGGTTGGGCAGATATGCTGGTGCAATTGGGTATTCCTTACAATTCTGAAGAGGCAATAAAACTTGCGGATAGAGTGATGAGTTTTATTTTAAAAGAAGCGGAAAATAAATCAATGCAGATGGCTGAAGAACGCGGTGTATTTCCTGCTTTTGAGAGAAGTAAATGGGCTTACGAGGGGAAGAGATTGCGTAACGCCACCCTCACCACTATTGCTCCTACCGGAACCATAAGTATTATTGCAGGTGCTTCCAGTGGGATTGAGCCTCTCTTTGCACTGGTTTATATCCGGAATGTAATGGAGGGCACTCGTCTCTTAGAAGTAAATCCCTATTTTGAAAAAATTGCTAAGGAAACTGGATTTTATTCAAAAGAACTGATGGAAAAGATTGCTGAGAAGGGTTCCTGTCAAGATTTAGCCGAAGTTCCCGATGAGGTTAAAAAAGTCTTTGTGACTTCCCATGACATTTCTCCGGAGTGGCATATTCGTATGCAAGCAGTATTCCAGAGATATACAAACAATGCGGTAAGCAAAACCGTGAATTTCCCTTATTATGCTACTGTAGAAGAGGTCAAAAAAGTTTATCTTCTTGCCTATCAATTGGGTTGCAAAGGAGTGACTATCTATCGGGATAAGAGCCGTGAGGAACAGGTTTTAAACATTGCTTCCACAAAACCGGGAAAACCAGAGAAGAAAGAAGAGCGCTTTATCCCCCGCCCCCGTCCTGAGGTAATGAAGGGAACCACCACCAAAATTAACACCGGCTGTGGTAATCTCTATATTACCATAAATGAAGATAACGAAGGACATCCCTTTGAAGTATTTATGCAAATGGGGAAAGCGGGAGGTTGTGCAGCTTCACAACTGGAAGCAATTGGGAGATTGGTTTCTTTGGCTCTTCGTTCAGGCCTGGACCCCGTTCCTATCATAGAGCAGTTAAGGGGTATAAGATGCCCCTCCCCTTCCTGGGAGAGTGGAGGGACGCGGATATTCTCCTGTGCAGACGCAATTGCTCGGGTTCTGGAGCGTCGGCTTTCCCAAATGAAAAATCCTCCGGCAGAAATTAAAGTAAAGATTCTTCCTCCTCTGGAAGAAAACTCGCATTTACATAATGCCAATGTAGTGGGTGTTTGTCCTGATTGTGGGGAGCCTCTCAAACATGAAGAGGGCTGTAGTAAATGTGAAGCCTGCGGATACTCTAAGTGCTGATTAGAAAACCATAGTAACTCCCTTCTTCAACTTTTCCTTGAATTATCTATGTTATTTATGTTATGATGATTTTCATCAAAAGGATAATTTAGATGCAGATTAGAAAGTTAAAGAAAATTATTGCTTCTTTTAATAAAGCAAAAATTCTTGTAGTAGGAGACCTGATACTTGATGAGTTTATCTGGGGTGAAGTGGAGCGCATCTCTCCGGAGGCTCCGGTTCCGGTGGTCTGGGCAAAGAAAAGAACCTATGCCCCCGGGGGTGCAGCTAATGTAGCCAATAATCTTATAAGTCTGGGAGCAGAGGTAGGATTAGTAGGGATAGTGGGTAAGGATATCAATGGAGAGATTTTGAAGAAAGAATTAAGGAGAAGAGGCATAGAAAATGAGGGAGTTTTTCCGCACAGAGAGAGGCCTACCACCCTGAAGACGCGCATTATTGCCGGACATCAACAGACCGTGAGAGTGGATTGGGAAGATACTTCACCTCTTCCTAAATCCTGGGAGGAAGAAATCCAGGATTACCTAAAGAAAAAGATAAATAAATATCAAGCAGTAATCATTGAAGATTATGGTAAAGGGGTAATCACTCCCGCTCTTTTAAATAAAATCAAAACCATATGTAAAAAGTATGAGATGATTATTACTGTTGACCCTAAAGAAGAACACTTTGACTACTATAGAGATTTTACTGCCATAACCCCCAATCGTAAAGAGACAGAAAATGCTATCCGTTATTTAAAAATAAAAGGAAATATTTCCCTTAAGATAAATACCGATAAACTAATCACCGATGAAGAGATTGACCAGGCAGGTAAAGAATTACAGCGTGAGTTAAATTTAGATGCGCTTTTGATTACCTTGGGAGAACAGGGGATGAGACTTTTTGAGAGGAATAGAAAGCCCTACCATATATACACAGCAGCCAGAGAAGTTTTTGATGTTGCAGGAGCAGGGGATACAGTAATTGCTACCTTTACCTTAGCCCTTACCCAGGGAGCAGGGATGAAAGAAGCAGCGCATTTGGCAAATTTCGCTGCCGGAATTGTAGTGGAGAAATTGGGAGTGGCAGTTACCAATCAAGAAGAATTAATCACCCGTATAGAAGATGAAAGTAATCGGAGTGATTCCGGTAAGATATAAGTCTACACGCTTCCCCGGGAAAGCCTTAGTAAAACTTAAAGATAGACCTATAATTCAATGGGTTTATGAAAACGCCAAGAAAGCAAGTTTGGACAAAGTTATCATTGCTACTGATGATGAAAGAATTTTTAAAACCGCTCAAGGATTTGGAGCAGAAGTGGTAATGACCTCTCCTAAACATCGTTCCGGGACAGAACGGGTGGCAGAGGTTGCCAGAGGAATAAAAGGTGAGATTTTTGTGAATATCCAGGGAGACGAACCATTCCTTAAACCCGAGATGATTGATTTTCTGGTGAATAATTTTATTCCCGACAGAAAAGCAGATATGGGGACTTTAGCGACTTATATTAAAGATAAAAATGATTTAGAGAGTCCCGATGTGGTAAAGGTAGTTTTTGCTAAAGATGGCTATGCCCTTTACTTCTCCCGTTTTCCTATCCCTTATTTAAGAGATAAAAACATAAAGGGTGTAAGAGGCCAGTGGTACAAACATCTGGGGATATATGCTTATAGAAGAAATGCACTTTTTAAATTCGTAAAACTTCCTTGGGGAAGATTAGAAAAAATGGAATCTCTGGAGCAGTTGCGTGCCTTGGAAAATGGGATGCGGATTAAGGTGATTATCACTAAAAAAGACTCCCTGGGTATAGATAATCCCCAAGACCTAAAGAAGGCAGAGGAATGGTTAAGGAAATAAAATTGGGAAAGATAAAAATCGGTGAGAATAATCCCTTAGTTTTGATTGCCGGACCCTGTGTGATTGAATCAGAAAGACATACTTTATATATGGCAAGTGCTTTAAAAGAGATTGCCCAAAAATTAAATTTCCCTTTTATCTTTAAATCCAGTTACGATAAGGCAAATCGCTTATCCATAAAATCTTATCGTGGCCCAGGAATAAAGAAAGGTTTAAAGATTTTAGAAAAGGTTAAGGAAAAATTTGGGCTTCCTTTACTCTCCGATGTCCATTGTCGGGAAGAGATAAAAAGAGCAAAAGAGGTTTTAGATATAATCCAAATCCCTGCCTTTTTGTGTAGACAGACCGATTTGGTATTAGAGGCAGGTAAAACCGGAAAGGTAGTTAATCTTAAAAAATCCCAGTTTCTTGCTCCCTGGGATATGAAACATATTATTGAAAAAATAGAATCCACGGGAAACAAAAAAATTTTACTTACCGAAAGAGGGACTTGCTTTGGCTATAACAATTTAGTTTCTGATTTGCGTTCTTTACTCATTTTAAGGGAATTGGGTTATCCGGTGATTTATGATGCTACCCACTCGGTGCAGATTCCCGGAGGGAAAGGTTTTTGTTCCGGGGGAGCAAGAGAGTTTGTCCCCGGGCTTACCAGAGCAGCGGTGGCTTTTGGTTGTGAAGGAATTTTTTTAGAAGTTCACGATAATCCGGATAAGGCACTTTGTGATGGACCAAATATGCTTGATTTAAAGACTCTGGAAAAATTACTTAAAGAGGTAAAAAAGATTAGCCAGATATGGGAAAAAGAAAGTTAGACCCTTTAGAGCGGGCAAGAGAGGTTTTTCAAATTGAGGCAGGAGCAATTCTTAAATTGTCTCAGCGTCTGGATAAAAATTTTCTGGAAGCAGTAGAACTTATCTCTAACTGCAAAGGGAGGATTGTGCTCACCGGAATGGGAAAGGCAGGGTTAATTGCCCAGAAGATTTCCGCTACCCTCTCTTCCTTAGGAACTCCCAGTTTGTGGCTACATCCGGCAGAAGCATTACATGGAGACCTGGGGAGAGTGACTCTGGATGATGTGGTGATTGCTTTCTCTTCCAGTGGAGAGACAGAGGAAATAACTAAACTACTTCCTTTAATCAAAAAAATTGGGGCAAAATTGATTGCCTTTACGGGAAATCTTAAATCTCATTTAGCACAATACGCGGATGTGGTTTTAGATATTTCTGTAGAAAAGGAGGCTTGTCCTTTAGGACTTGCTCCCACTGCCTCTACCACTGCAATTTTAGCCATGGGTGATGCCTTAGCCATAGCAGTTCTTGATAAGAAAGGTTTTAAGAAAGAGGATTTTGCTTTTCTTCATCCGGGAGGAACTTTAGGAAAGAGACTTTTACTCAAAGTAGAAGATGTAATGCGCAAGGGAGAGGCAAATCCTCTGGTAAGAGAAGATACTTTAGTCAAGGATGTGCTTCTTGCCATTACCAAAGCAAGAGCAGGTTCAGCCACTGTGGTAGATAAAAACAAAAAACTGCTGGGGATTTTTACCGATGGCGACTTGCGGCGGCATATTGAAACTGACCCAAATCTTTTAGAGAGAAAAGTTAAAGAAGTGATGACCAAATCTCCCAAGACCATAAAAAAGGGAAAACTAGCGGAAGAGGCTTTGAAGATTTTGCGAGAGTATAAG